>DATJCF010000021.1:0-4127 GCA_035514935.1 Rhodanobacter sp.
CCACCGAAGCCGGTGGCTGCAGCGAGGGACCGGAAGTGGTCGACCTGGTGAACCGTGTCTACTGGACGTGCTGAGGGCGTGGGCGATTCGACGACGCGCCTGCCGTCGCGCCGCATCGTAGGGCACACAGAACCGCTACCGTCCCCTATGCACCACCTTAACCGCGCCTCGCGCAGGCTCGGTGGTGGAGTTGCCGCCGCGACAGTGCAACCATCGGCGGATGGCGTTTTTCCGCGCCGGGCAGCCGACCGGCTGCCTTCCTCCCCGCATGGAGTGATTCCCCGTTATGCCGATTTCCCGCTCGGATGCCCTCGTGTTCTTTGGCGCCACTGGCGACCTGGCCTACAAGAAGATCTTCCCCGCGCTGCAGTCGATGATGCAGCGCGACGGGCTGGATCTGCCGATCATCTGCATCGCGCATTCGGGCTGGACGCTGGAGCAATTGCGCCAGCGCGCCCACGACAGCCTGGCGCACGCCGCCAGGGCGCAGGGCACCACGGTGGACGAGGCCACGTTCGCGAAGCTGGCGGCGAAACTGCAGTACGTCGACGGCGACTACAACGACCCGGCCACCTTCACGCTGTTGAAACAGGCGCTGGGCGACGCGCAGCGGCCGCTGCATTACCTGGCGATACCGCCTGCGCTGTTCGGGGTGGTGGCGCGCGGCCTGAAGCAGGCCGGTTGCGCCGACGAGGCGCGCATCGTGGTGGAGAAGCCGTTCGGCCGCGACCTGGCTTCGGCGCGCAAGCTCAATGCCACGCTGCACGAGGTGTTTCCGGAGCCGTCGATCTTCCGCATCGACCATTACCTGGGCAAGGAGCCGGTGCAGAACCTGCTGTATTTCCGCTTCGCCAACACCGTGTTCGAGCCGGTGTGGAACCACCATTACGTGGACAGCGTGCAGATCACCATGGCCGAGCAGTTCGGCGTGGACGGTCGCGGCGCGTTCTATGAAAGCGTGGGGGCGATCCGCGACGTGCTGCAGAACCACCTGCTGCAGGTGACGTCCTTGCTGGCGATGGACGCGCCGGTGGGCAACGACCCGGCCTCGCTCAACGCCGAGAAGCTGCGCCTGTTCCGCGCGATGCGCCCGCTGGAACCGGCCGACGTGGTGCGCGGCCAGTTCACCGGCTACCGCGACGTCGACGGCGTGGCGCCCGATTCGGATGTGGAAACCTTCGTGGCGCTGCGCCTGTACATCGACACCTGGCGCTGGGCCGGCGTGCCGTTCTACATCCGTGCGGGCAAGAACCTGCCGATCACCACCACCGAGGTGATGGTCGACATGAAGACACCGCCGATGTCGATCTTCGACGATATCCGCGCGCCGGAATCCAATTACTTCCGCTTCCGGCTCAGCCCGGAGGTGGTGATCGCCGAGGGCGCGCGGGTGAAGCGGCCGGGCGAGGCGATGCGCGGCAACCCGGTGGAGCTGGTGGCGCGGCACGACACGACGCCGGAGAAATCACCGTACGAGCGGCTGCTGGGCGACGCGATCCGCGGCGACAACTCGCTGTTCACCAGCGATGAGTGCGTAGAGGCGGCCTGGGCCGTGGTCGACCGCGTGTTGAACCATGAAAGCCCGGCCGCGCCCTACGAACCGGGCACCTGGGGGCCGGCCGCCGCCGCTGACGTCGTGGCCAGCGCCGAGGGCTGGCACGACCCGCAAGCGGAGACCAGCGAGCCATGTTGACCGATACCCGAAATGCCACGCCGGCCGTCGTTTTCTTGTGCGACGTGGACAACACCCTGCTGGACAATGACCGCTTTCGCGATGACCTCGGCGACGAGCTGGAGCGCCTGTTCGGCGCCGCGGCGCGCGAACGCTACTGGAAGATCTACGACCAGCGTCGCGAGGAGCTGGGCTACGCCGACTACCTGGGCACGCTGGAATGCTTCCGCACCGGGCTGGACAGCGACCCGCAGCTGCTGGGCATGTCCGGCTGGCTGCTGGATTACCCGTTCGCCGACCGGCTGTACCCGCAGGCGCTGGAAACGGTGGCGCACCTGCAGTCGCTGGGCCCCACGGCGCTGCTGTCCGACGGCGACATCGTGTTCCAGCCGCGCAAGATCCACCGCTCCGGGCTGTGGCAGGTGCTGCACGGCCACGTCATGGTCTACCTGCACAAGGACCGCATGCTGGTGGCAATGCAGCAGCGCTACCCGGCGGCGCATTACGTGATGGTGGACGACAAACCGCACCTGCTGGCCCGCATGAAACAGCACATGGGCAGCCGGCTGACCACGGTGTTCGTGCGCCAGGGCCATTACGCCGAGAATGCCGCCGGCGACACCATCGATCCGCCCCCCGACATCGCCATTGCGTGCATCGGTGACCTGCGCGGGCGTAAGCTTGGAAGTTTCCTGCCCACCGGGGCGGTCATCGATTTGCCATCGACGAGCTTGCCATCCGGTTGAGCCGTCCATACGTCCATAATGGATACCCCATCCGATCAATCCGCAACAAGGCACCATGGAGCCCGCATGAAAGCGACACAACAATTGCATGAACTCGGCCAGAGTCTGTGGCTGGACAACATCACCCGCACGATGCTGGACGACGGCACGCTGGCGCGCTACATCGCCGATTTCTCGGTAACCGGCCTCACCTCCAACCCCAGCATCTTCGAAGCGGCGATGGCCGAGGGCGACGCCTACGACGACGGCATCAGGGCCAAGTCCCAGGCCGGCCTGTCCGGCGAGGCGCTGTTCACCGAGCTGGCGCTGGAGGACCTGCGCCGCGCCGCCAAGCTGTTCAAGCCCGTTTTCGATGCCACCAAGCAGGTCGACGGCTGGGTGTCGATGGAGGTTTCCCCGCTGCTGGCCGCCGACACCGCCGGCTCGCTGGAGGCCGCACGCCAGATCCACGACCAGGGCAACTGCCCCAACCTGTTCGTGAAGATCCCCGGTACCCCCGAGGGCGTGCCGGCGATCGAGGAGGCGATTTTCGCCGGTATCCCGATCAACGTGACCCTGCTGTTCTCCCGCGATCAGTACCTGGCCGTGGCCGAGGCGTACATGCGTGGCATCGAGCGCCGCATCGCCGCCGGGCTGGACCCGAAGGTGGGTTCGGTGGCGTCGGTCTTCGTCAGCCGCTGGGACGTGGCCAGCAACAAGCAGCTGCCGCCGGAACTGCACAACAAGCTGGGCATCGCCGTCATCCAGCAGACCTACCGCGCCTATCGCGAACTGCTGGCCTCGCCGCGCTGGCAGAAGCTGGCTGCCGCCGGCGCCCAGCCGCAACGCCTGCTGGTAGCCAGTACCGGTACCAAGGACCCGAACGCGTCCGACACGCTGTACATCACCGCCCTGGCGGCGCCGGACACCATCGACACCATGCCGGAGAAAACCCTGCTGGCGCTGGCTGACCACGGCCAACTGGAAGGCGTAATGCCCGAGGACGGCGGCGATGCGGACGCGACCGTGGCGAAGATCACCGCCGCCGGCGTGGACATCGACGCGCTGGCGCTGAAGCTGCAGCAGGATGGCGCGCAGGCGTTCGTGAAGTCGTGGCACCAGTTGCTGCAGCGCCTGTCGGACAAGGTGGGCAGCCTCGGCGCCGCCAAGGCATGAGCGCTGACCTCACCCGCAGCCCTGCCTGGCTGGCGCTGAAGCAGCACGCGGCGCAGGTCGGCTCACGCCACCTGCGCGAGCTGTTCGCCGCCGATCCGCAGCGCGGCGAACGGCTGGTGATCGAGGACGTGGGCCTGTACCTCGACTACGCCAAGCAGCGCGTCAACGCCGACACCATGGACCTGCTGCGCCAGCTGGCCGAAGACCGCGGCGTGCGCCAGCGCACCGCCGCGATGTTCGCCGGCGAGCGCATCAACACCACCGAAGACCGCGCCGTGCTGCATGTGGCCCTGCGCGCCCCGGCCGGCGAGCAGATCCTGTTCGACGGCCACGACGTGGTGGCCGACGTGCATGCGGTGCTCGACCGCATGGCCGCGTTCAGCGAGCAGGTGCGCGACGGCAGCTGGCGCGGCCATACCGGCAAGCGCATCCGCAACGTGGTCAGCATCGGCATCGGCGGCTCGGATCTCGGGCCGGTGATGGCGTACGAGGCGCTGCGCGACTTCAGCCAGCGCGAGATGGTGTTCCGCTTCGTCTCCAACGTGGACGGCACC
>DATJCF010000022.1:0-5439 GCA_035514935.1 Rhodanobacter sp.
CGCCGCCAACATCAACCTGCTGTTCCTGCTGATCGACATCGACCACTTCAAGGACGTCAACGATCACTACGGCCATGCCGCAGGCGACCGCGTGCTGGCGCAACTGCGCGACATCACCCTCGCCGCCATCCGCGAAACGGATACACCGGTGCGCTGGGGCGGCGAGGAGTTCCTGGTCATCGCCCGCCGCACCAACAGTGAATCGGGGCCGGTGATCGCCGAGCACATCCGCCGCCTGATGGCGCAGCATGAGTTCGACCTCGGCAACGGCATGTTCATTCGCCGCACCTGCTCGATCGGTTTTGCCAGCTACCCCGTGCTGCCCAACGAGCCCTGGCGATTCAGCTGGGAGGACGTGGTGAGCCTGGCCGACCAGTGCCTGTACGCGGCCAAGCACAACGGTCGCAACAGTTGGGTCGGCGTGCGCCAGCTGCACACGCCGACGGCCGGAACCACCGACCTGCCGCTGACCGCGAATCTGGATGCGCTGGTGGCCGAAGGCTATCTGCGGCTGCAGGTATCGCCCTCGAATTAGGCCGCGCCGGTGGATCGACCATGCCCACCGACACATGGATACGCCCCGCCGCGCTGACTACTATCGGAGAACCTTTCCGACAGGCAGTTGCCCGTGAAACGACTGATCCTTTCCTCGCTGGCGTTGTCCACCTGCGCGCTGGCAATGGCCGCGACCCCGCCGACCTTCAGCACCCAGCGCCTGTCCGCCGAAGTGAAGACGCTGTCATCCGACGCATTCGAGGGCCGCGGCCCTGCCACGCCGGCGGAAACCCGCACCATCGACTACGTGGTGGCACAGATGAAGGCCGCCGGCGTGCAGCCCGGCGGCGACATCGTCGACGGCAAACGCACTTGGACCCAGGCCGTGCCGCTGTTGCGCAGCGCGATCGTCGGCACGCCGGCGTTGACGCTCACCATCGATGGCAAGCCGCAAACGCTGACCCAGGGCGAGCAGATCGCGGTGCGCGCCCCCACCAACGGCAGCAGCAGCGTAACCATCGCCGATGCGCCGCTGGTGTTCGTCGGCTACGGCGTCAAGGCACCCGAGCGCCAGTGGGATGATTTCAAGGGCATGGACCTGCACGGCAAGATCGCCGTGGTGCTGATCAACGACCCCGATTTCGAAACCGGCAAGGGTGATTTCGGCGGCAAGGCAATGACCTATTACGGCCGCTGGACCTACAAATACGAGGAAGCCGCGCGGCAAGGCGCGCTGGGCATGCTGGTGATCCACGAAACCGCGCCCGCCTCCTACGGCTGGGCCACGGTGAAGAACTCCAACACCAACACGATGTTCGACATCGTGCGCGACAAGCCGGCCGAAGTGCATCCCGAACTGGAAGGCTGGATCCAGCGCGACCTGGCCGTCGCCATGTTCAAGGGTGCGGGGCTGGATTTCGAGGCGCTGAAGCGAAAGGCGCAAACCCGCGATTTCCACCCGGTGATGCTGAAAGGCGAAAGCCTCTCGGCCCACTTCAAGGCCGACACCAAGGTGATCACCTCGCACAATATCGTCGGCCGCGTGGAGGGCAGCAAGCGCCCGGACGAAACCGTGATCTACAGCGGACACTGGGATCACCTGGGCGTTGGCGCACCCGATGCCAGGGGCGACCGCATCTACAACGGCGCGGTGGACAACGCCACCGGAACCGCGGCGCTGATCGAACTGGGCCGCGCGTTTGCCCATGGCCCACGACCGCAGCGGTCGGTGATCTTCCTCAACGTCACCGCCGAGGAAAAAGGCCTGCTCGGCTCCGAGTACTACGCCGCCAATCCGCTGTACCCGCTGGCGAAAACCGCCGGCGTACTCAACGTCGACGCACTCGATCCCCACGGCCCCGCCCGCAACTTCACCATCTCCGGCAGCGCCAGGCTGGGCTTGCTGGATGACCTGATCGCGGCGGCGAAGTCCTACGGCATGGTCTACACGCCCGACCCGAAACCGGAAGCCGGCTACTTCTTCCGCTCCGATCATTTCTCGTTCGCCAAGCGCGGCGTACCCGCTGTCTCGTTCGGCTCAGGCAACGACTGGATCGACGGCGGCATCGCCGCCGGCAAGGCGGCCGAAGACGACTACACCGAAAAGCGCTACCACCAGCCCGCCGACGAATGGCAGGCCGACTGGTCGTTCACCGGCATGGCCCGCGACCTGCAACTCCTCTACACGGTGGGCAACGACCTGGCCAATTCCGACGCATGGCCAGACTGGGCCAAGGATTCCGAATTCCGCGCCATCCGCGACAAGAGCGCCGCGGAGCGCAAGTAACCTGCTTCGGCTATCCGTAGGAGCGACTTCAGTCGCGACGCTTTCTGGTTTCGTGCAGCCCTGGAGCAAGAGCATCGCCACAAAGTGCGCTCCTGCAGACGCTCAGGCGTGAGCGCGTTTTTCGATGTTTGGCAGGAACACCGTGATCAGGCCCATCAGCGGCAGGAAGGCGCACAGGCCGTAGACATATTCGATGCCGTGCACATCGGCCAGCGCGCCGAGCACGGCGGCGCCGATGCCGCCCATGCCGAAGGCGAAGCCGAAGAACAGGCCCGAGATCATGCCGACGCGGCCCGGCACCAACTCCTGCGCGTAAACCAGGATGGCCGAGAATGCCGAGGACAGGATCAGGCCGATGATCACCGTCAGCACACCGGTCCACATCAGGCCCACGTGCGGCAATGCCAAAGTGAACGGCGCCACGCCCAGGATCGAAACCCAGATCACCCATTTGCGCCCGATGCGGTCGCCTACCGGGCCGCCCACCAGCGTGCCCATCGCCACCGCGAACAGGAACACGAACAGGTGCACCTGCGCGCTCTGCACCGAGACGCCGAACTTGTGCATCAGGTAGAAGGTGTAATAGCTGCTGAGGCTGGCCAGGTAGAAGAACTTGGAGAAGATCAGCAGGCCCAGCACGCCCAGCGCCGCGATCACCTTGTTGCGCGGCAACGCCACCACCGCCAGATGCCGCGACCGCGACTTGCCGCGGGTGAGGTGATGGCGGCCGTACCAGCGGCCCACCTGCAGCAGCACCACGATCGCCAGCAACGCCGCCAGCGAGAACCAGGCCACGCTGCCGCGCCCGTGCGGCACAACCAGCCATGCCGCCAGTAGCGGGCCCAGCGACGAGCCGGTATTGCCGCCGACCTGGAACAGCGATTGCGCCAGGCCATGCCGCCCACCCGAAGCCATCCGCGCAACGCGCGAGGATTCCGGATGGAACACCGAGGAGCCGGTGCCGACCAGCGCCGCCGCCAGCAACAGGATCGGGAAGGTGGGAGCCACCGACAGCAGCAGCAGGCCACTCAAGGTGAAGCCCATGCCGATCGGCAACGAATACGGCATCGGCTTGCGGTCGGTCACCATGCCCACCAGCGGCTGCAGCAGCGAGGCGGTGAGCTGGTAGGTCAGCGTGATCAAGCCAACCTGGGCGAAGCTGAGGTGGAAGTCGCTTTTCAGCAGCGGGTAGATCGCCAGGATCAGCGACTGGATCATGTCGTTGAGCATGTGCGCCACGCTGATGCCGCCGAGTACGGCGAACTGCGTGCGCTCGGGCGACGCTTCCGGAGCGGCGGACAAGGGGATGTTTTCGGCGCGGGTTTGCATGGTGTCTTCGATCGAGAACGCAACGGACGAGGCACCGGCCACGGCACATCGCCATCGCAAAACAGATACAGCCAGCGCCAGCGCGGCACCGGCGAAACAGCGCTAGAACTTGACGCCGCCGTAGCCGCCGTCGACGCCCTTGCTGGCATAGGCCACGGCGTCGTGCGGATGCAGGCTTTCCTGGTGCTCCACGCGGATGTGGAAATCGTCCAGCGCGGCATCGGCATCGAGTGCCTTCTGGATGCGGCGGGCCGCGTCCTCGCAGAACATCAGGTTGCCACCGTTGGCCAGCGCAAAGGCCTGCTCGTCCTGGCGTTTCACCGCCGTCTGCACCGGCGTGCCGAGTGCCGCCTCGACGCGATCGATCAGGCTGATCAGCTGCAACGGCGCACCCGCCGCGGGGCGCACCCGCAGGCAGGCGACGCTGCGCTGCGCGTGCGGCGTGGCCACGATGCCCTTTTCGCTGCCCAGCCACTCCAGCACCGCGGCACGGTCGAGCGTGGCGTCGGCCGCGAAATCGCTGGCGAACTGGTCCTGGATCAACTGCCGCGACAGCGCCGCCGAGGCGGGACAGGTGGATGAATAAACCACCTCGGTACCCAGTTCGAGCAAAAACGCACTCCCGGTGAGGCTGGCTTCGATGGTCACCGGATAGGCGCGCCAGCCGCTGTTGGCGCTGCGCAGCGCGGGCCGGCGCACCAGATGCTCGAAGCGGATGCTGAGGCAGGCACGGTCGGACAGGTCGGCGTGCGAATCGAGAAAACCGCGCAGCAGCGCCTGCAGCGTCTCGGCGCTGAGCGTTTGCGTGCTCAACGCCTGCTCCGCCTGCAGGTACAGCCGCGACATGTGGATGCCGCGCTTGTCCGGCCGCTTCAGGTTGACGAACGCGCCCACTCGCGCACTGGCGCGCTGCACGTCACCGTCGCCGGCATCGAAACGCACCGGCACCTGGATCTCGGCCATGCCGACCCAGTCCAGCGCGCCGGCAAGATGCGGCTGTGCGTGCACGGCCACATCGGGTAGCAGGCGGGCGGTGTTTTCCTGGTTGGTCATGGTTATGTCCTGGAGATCGTCGTGGCGGAGCAAACGCATGGCGCCGCGACGTTCAAGTTTGAGGCATCAGCGCCCCGGTGCAATAGCCGCGGCGGAAACGCTGCGTTTTCGCCGCGACTCACGACGCGTTGCGGCGCCACGCGCGCGCGGCCTGCCATGCGCGCCATGCGGTCATCGGCCGGATGCGAGGGCGCTCCGCACCGAGGCTGGCCAGCGCATCGGGCGCGCGCATCGCGCATTGCGCCATCCGCACGCCGTGGCTGGAGGCCAGCGCGCGAAACACGCTGAGCGGTCCGGGCAGGCGGGCCGCTTCGCGCCAGCTCTGCAACAGCTCGCGCAACTGATCCTGGATCGCGTGCTGCCGTGCCGGGCTGGCCTGGCCCAGCTGCGCCCGGCTCAATCCGTGACGAGCCAGGTTGGCCATCGACAGCGGCAGGCGGTCGCGTCCGGCGTCGACGTCGGTGCGCAGCAGCGCATCCAGCAAATGATCGAGCGTGGCCAGCCTCGCGGCGCGATCACTCGGAGCCGCCGCGCCATACCACCAGGCGGTTTCCAGCGCCGCCAGCGCGCCATGCAGCGGCATGGCCGCGTCCAGTTGGGCGGCGAAATCCGCAGCGGTGCCCTGTTCGAGCTGCGCCATCGCCGCCAGCACCGGCGCCACCCACTGCTCGGCGGTGATCGCGTGCGCGCGCTCGTCATCGAACAATACCCGGGTCAGCGGATGACGGCCGCCACTGCTGGCCGCACCGGACAATTCCTCCGCCCACCAGCCCAGC
>DATJCF010000023.1:0-6084 GCA_035514935.1 Rhodanobacter sp.
GGCGCAACGGCCGCAGGCGCGGCTGCAACGCGACCGCGAGCGGCTGGTGCATCTGCAACGCCGCTTGACCACCGTGCTGCGCGAACAGGACCAGCGCCGCCGCACCCGACTGGAACGCCTGCACGCACGCCTGCTGGCGCGTCACCCGCGCAATCAATTACCCCTGCTGCAGCGCCGTCTGGCCGAGCAGGACCAGCGCCTGCGCCGCGCCATCACCCAACTGCTGCAACGACGCCAGATCCAACTGCGCCACGATGGCCGCGCACTGCACGCCGTGAGCCCGCTGGCCACGTTGGAGCGCGGCTACACCATCATGTTCGACGCCGACGGCAAGGTGCTGCGCTCGGTGCAGGGGGTAGAACCCGGCAGCACGCTGCGGGCGCGCCTGGTAGATGGCGAACTGGGGCTGCTGGTGAGGGAGTCCCAGCCGGCGAAGCCGCGCGGGTAGACGCACTCAGTCCGGCGTTGCCTGGACCTCGTTCGGTCTGACCGCGTCCTCGCGCACCAGCATCGTCGGCGCGATGCCGAACATGCGACGGCAGGTGCGACTGAGGTGCGCCGAATCGGCAAAGCCGGCCTGCTGCGCCGCCCCCGTCCACGAACCACCCGCCATGCCTCGCGCCACCGCCAGTCCCACGCGCGCCCACAACAGGTAGGCGCGAAAGGAAATCCCCGTCTGCGCCACGAACAGATGCCGGAAGCGGCTCGGCGACAGATGCGCCATGGCGGCCACCTGGGCCAGCGTGAGTTCCGTATCGGGGTGTTCGCGGATGCGGTCCAGCGCCCGTGCGATGCGCGGATCGACGGCCTGCGTCTGCGTTGATTGGCCCGACAGATGCTCGACGATGCGCTGCGCCGCCTCCACCAGCGCGGCCTCCGTGCCGCGCGCTTCGAACACGGCGTGCAACGCCGCCGTGCGGGCCGCCAGCCCCTCGTCGCGAAGCAGGTCCACGTCGTGCTGCCGATGGCGCGCGATCAATTCGCGGCCAGCCAGCGTCTCCGGCTCGACGAACACCATCGCCACAGTGTGCCCGCAACCGTCGAACAGGTGCGCTCGATCCGGCATGACGATGGCGGCCGCCGTCTGGTGCCAGGCGTCCACCCCCGCGCCGCGGATGCGGAACGGCTGCGCCAGTGCCAGCGTGATCTGGATGGCGTGGTGGCTGTGGGGCTGCGCCTGGCCCGTGCCGCGTCCGATCCACACGCTGCCGCCTTTCCACATCGCCACGCGGCCGACGCCGATGATCGCACGACGAGGTTCTGCGGCTGGCGGGGATCGGGACATGGCGAATCTTCGCGTCGGGACAGGACGCGCGAAGGTTAGCCTCTGGGTTCAAGCGCCCGATAGGGACGCTGCCGACAATGGCGCCACGGAGCAGACCTCCGTACCCTGTCCAAACCCGACGAGAACACGACCATGAACACCACTGACACCTTCGCCTGCCGCTGCTCCGACTGCGCCGGCGCCACCTGCACCTGCGGCTGCCAGGCCGCATTCGCCAATCCTTCCGGCTGCGGCTGCGGTTGCGGCTGTGGCACCGGCCAGCCGTGCCGTTGCGGCGAGACGGGTGCCTGAGCACTCCACCCCGAAGGGCGGCGTGCATCGCGCGCGCCGCCCGGGCTTTCCCCATGCCATACGACCTGATCATCTTTGACCTGGACGGCACGCTGGCCGATTCCTTCGCGTTCTTCGTCAGCGTGCACAACCGCCTCGCCGACCGTCACGGCTTCCGCCGCCTCTCACCCGCGGAAATCGAGGCACTGCGAGGTCACTCGGCACGCGAGGTCATGCGCCACGTGGGCTTGCCGCGCTGGAAGCTGCCGTGGGTCGCCCACAGCTTCGTGCGCATGATGCGCGAGGCGGACATTCCGTTGTTCACCGACGTCGACTGGATGCTGCAGCACCTGCAGCGAAGCGGCGCCACGCTGGCGCTGGTTTCATCCAACGTCGCCGACAACTGTCGACGAATCCTGGGCGACGCCCACTGGCAGCGGCTGGCCCATGTCGAATGCGGCGCCTCCATCTTCGGCAAGCGCCGCCGCATCGCCCGCGTCCTGCGCGCCACCGGCGTCGACCCGTCCCGCGCCATCTACATCGGCGATCAGTCCACCGATGCCCAGGCCGCCCGCCGTGCTGGCGTGGCGTTCGGTGCCGTTACGTGGGGCTATGCCACGCGCGTCTCGCTGGAACGGCTCAAACCGACGCACCTGTTCGATGCCGTCGAGGATCTGGCCGGGCTGACGGCGTAGCGGCTCCCGTCGCGCCGCCGTTGCCCAGTGCTACACCGTCACCACGGAACCTCGGCCCTTGCGCCGCCATGCCGCCGGTGGCATGCCGGACTCGCGCTTGAAGCACGGGCGTGATCGAGCGGCGATAGACGGTGGCCGCCGGCAAGGCTCACGGTCACTGAACATCATCACGTCCTATGCTTGCCCGATCGCAACCGCGGGCAGGCGCCATGTTGAACAAGAGCTACCCCTACTACCTCGCCAACCAGCCACAGCAGCCGAATACCGACCTCGTCGTGCGCGACAAATACAGCGGCAGGATCGCCACCCGCGTGGCGGTGCCGGATGCGAAGACGGTCGAGAAGGCCATCGCGGCCGCGGTGAAAGCCACCACGCCGATGCGCAACTTCAAGCCCTGGGCGCGGCAGGCGGTGCTGCGCCACTGCGTGCAGCGCTTCAGCGAGCGCCGCGATGAGCTGGCCGAGGCCTTGTGCATCGAGGCGGGCAAGCCGATCCGCGATTCGGCCGGCGAGGTGACGCGGCTGATCGAGACCTTCCAGATCGCCGCCGAGGAGGCCGTGCGCATCAACGGCGAGACGCTGAACCTGGAACTGGCCAGCCGTCTGGACGGCTATCACGGTTATACCAAGCGCGTGCCGCTGGGGCCGGTGTCGTTCATCACGCCGTTCAATTTTCCGCTGAACCTGGTGGCCCACAAGGTCGCCCCCGCCATCGCCGCGGGCTGTCCGTTCGTGCTGAAGCCGGCGGAGAAAACCCCGATCGGCGCGCTGATCATCGGCGAGATCCTGGCGGAGACGGATCTGCCCAGGGGCGCGTTCTCGATCCTCCCCATCGATGGCGAGCACGCCTCGCCATTGGTCGAGGACGAGCGCTTCAAGCTGCTCTCGTTCACCGGCAGCCAGATCGGCTGGGATCTGAAAGCGCGCGCCGGCCGCAAGAAAGTGGTGCTGGAACTGGGCGGCAACGCCGCCTGCATCGTCGACGCGGACCAGGGCCCACATCTGAAGCACGTGGTCCAGCGGCTGATCTTCGGCGCGTTCTATCAGTCCGGCCAGAGCTGCATCGGCGTGCAGCGCATCTACGCCCACGACGACATCTACGACGCCTTGAAGAAGCAGCTGGTGGCGGCCACGAAAAAGCTGAAAAGCGGCGATCCGAAAAATCCCGATACCTTCCTCGGCCCGATGATCGACGAAGCGGCCGCCAAACGCCTGCACGGCTGGATCGAGGAAGCGCGCGAGGCCGGCGGCAAGCTGCTGTGCGGCGGCAGGCGCGAGGGCAACATGCTGCAGGCCACGCTGATGGAAAACGTGCCGGCCGACGCCAAGGCCAACCGCATGGAAGCGTTCGGTCCGTTCGCCCTGCTGCAGCGCTACAGCAGGTTCGGCGAGGCCATCGCGATGGTCAACGATTCGGATTACGGCCTGCAGGCCGGCATCTTCACCGACAGCCTGGACCACGCCATGCGCGCCTGGAACGAACTGGAGCAGGGCGGCGTGATCGTCAATGACATCCCCAGCTTCCGCGTGGACAACATGCCCTACGGCGGCGGCAAGCTGTCCGGCTTCGGCCGCGAGGGCATCCGCTACGCGATCGAGGACATGACCGAGATCCGGCTGATGGTGATGCGCGAGCTCGCGTAGAACCTCGCAACCTGCAGGAGCGCACCCTGTGCGCGATGCTTTTCGGCACGTTGGTGCAAAAGCATCGTGCACAGGGTGCGCTCCTACAGCAATTGGCCGGTACCGCCGCGCCGCGCATTGCGCCATCATCGCCAGCATCTCCTCGCGGAGCGGTGCCATGACCACGCTTGTGTTCGTCCACGGCTGGAGCGTCACCAACACCTCGACCTACGGGCAACTGCCGCGGCAGTTGCAGCAACAGGCCGCCGCGGCCGGGATGCCATTGACGCTGGCGGATATCTGGCTATCCGAATACGTGAGTTTCGACGACGCCGTGACCATGGCCGACCTGGTGCGCGCGTTCGACCACGCGCTGCGCGACCTGCACCTTCTGGACGCTGGCATTGCCTGCATCACCCACTCCACCGGCGGCCCGGTGGTGCGCGAATGGCTGCGTGCACAGCGCGACAAGCCCGGCAGCCACAGCACCATCAAGCTGAGCCACCTGGTGATGCTGGCGCCTGCCAACTACGGCTCCGCGCTGGCGCAACTGGGCAAAGGTACGCTGGGCAAACTCAAGTCGTGGTGGAACGGGGTGGAACCGGGCCAGCGCATCCTGGACTGGCTGACACTGGGCAGCGATGCGTCGCTGTCGCTGAATCTCGACTACATCCATGGCGCCGATCCCGCCAGCGCCGGCCAGTACCTGTTCGTGCTGACCGGCGACCGCCCTGACCGCGCGTTCTACGATCACCTCAACAGCTACACCGGCGAGGACGGCTCCGACGGCGTGGTGCGCATCGCCGCCGCCAACCTCAACGCGCGCCACGCGGTGCTGGTGTCAGACGGCAAGGTCGCCACGGTGGATACCCTGGCGCTGAACCTGCAGCGCGGCCCCCGTTGCGCGTTCAAGCTGATTGCCGGCGCATCGCACTCCGGCGACGCCCACGGGATCATGGCCAGCGCCGCACCCGCCACCGTGGATGCGATCCTGCGTTGCCTGCAGGTGCACACCGCCGCCGCGTATACCGCGCTGTGCACCGCGTTCGAGCAGGAGAACGACGCGCGCGACGCAGACAAGGTGGAGCTGGAACCGGCCGGCCCGTTCGCCCCGCGCGTGCACATCCACGACCCGCGCAGCCTGCTGATCGTGCGCCTGTCCGACGAGGCCGGCGAGCCGCTGCCCGATGCCGGTTTTCTGCTCACCGCGGGCGCGCAGGCCAGTCCCGACCTGATGCCTGACGGCTTCCTGGTCGACCGCCAGGCCAATGCGAAAACCCGCGCCGTGTCGCTCTACCTCAACCACAGCCTGCTGGCCGGGGATGGCCGCGTGGCCGATCCGCGCAACAGCCGCAAGACCCTGCGCGCGGCGGTGGCCAGCCATCGCCCGTACGGAGCCAACGTGCAACCGGCCGATCTCGCCGGGCTGGTGCACCATGCGTTGGCGCAAAGTGCGTCGGCCGACGACCTGTTCAACATGCTCGGCGCGCACCAGACCACGGTGCTGGACGTGGTGCTGCCGCGGCATGTCCACGAGGGCGTTTTCCGCCTGACCAAGGATCTTGCCCCGCACGATTTCCACACGCCGGTGCCTGGTCCGCTCATCAGCTGAATAGCCTCAGCTGCCGTTGTGGTTTTTGGCCTATGATCGCGCTCGCTCCGCCCGGTCGCGACGTGCCCCGCACGCCGCCCACGGGTGGTCACATCGAACGCGCACATGCAAAAGAAACCTGTCTTTTTCGACCCCACCGGCCGCCGCGCCGGGCGAGTTTCGTTGCTGGTGCTACTGGCCGGCGTCGTCAGTACCTTGTTCGTGGTGGCCTGTGCCGCCAGCCTGTTCGTGGGCCCGACCATGGCCGGTCTGCATATCGGTGAGCATGCCCGCACCCGCCACGCGCTGGCCAACGTCAAGGCGGCCGCGCCGGAACTGCTGAAGCCCGCCGCGAAACTGGCCGCCGAGGTGCGTGCCCGCCAGAAGCAGCTGCACTCGCCACACACCCACGCCAGCAAGGCGCCGGCCACCCACGTGCCGCCGCTTTCGCTGGACAAGCCCGCCGACCGGCCGCTGGCGATCGGCTTCTACGTCAACTGGGACGACAACAGCTACGCCTCGCTGAAGCGCAGCCTGGCGCAACTGGATTGGGTGATCCCGTCGTGGATGAGCCTCAGCGGCCCGGACATGGCGCTGCACACCAGCGTTGATGCCAAGGCG
>DATJCF010000024.1:0-1518 GCA_035514935.1 Rhodanobacter sp.
CGTCGGCAAGCGCGTGTCTGCAGACGATTTTTGTCGACGGACGACTGTTGCGCGTCGAAAGGGTTCAGCTACACTCGACCGAGCATAAGGGGAGGGGGATTCCCAACAATGATCAGAAAAACCATCGTCCTGCTGGCCGGCCTGCTGGTAACCGTGGCCGTCTACGCAGCAGGCGCGCAACTGCGCACCGATCATCCCGACAATTACACCGTGCGCAGTGGCGACACGCTGTGGGACATCTCTGCCCGTTTCCTGGTCAAACCCTGGCTGTGGCCGGAAATCTGGCAGGCCAATCCGCAGGTGCGCAACCCCCACCTGATCTATCCGGGTGACGTGCTCAACCTGTCCTTCATCAACGGCCCGTCGCTGCGCTTGCAGCCCAGCGTGCATCGCGAGGGTGATGCGGTGCCGGCGATCCCGCTGTCGGAATTGCGCACCTTCCTGAAAGACCTGCGCGTGATGAATTCCAACGAGGTCAGCTCCGCACCCTACGTGGTGGGCCTGGAGGAAAACCGGCTGCGCGGCGCGGTCGGCCAGAACATCTACGTTCGCGGCCTGCAGGCCACGCCGGGCCAGCGTTGGGCGATCGTGCGGCCCAGCCACGTCTTCCGCGGTTTCGAGCAGGACGACCCGGGCGACGCCGACAGCCGCATCTTCGCGCATGAGCTGGATAGCAACGCGGCCATGGTCAACGCGCCGTGGCGCGAGGATTCCCGCCACGACGGCCAGATGGGTCGCGGCCAGGACATGGGCGTGGAAGTGACCGTGATCGGCACCGCCGAAACGCTGCGGGTGGGCGATCCGTCAACCTTGCTGCTGCTCGACTCCACCCGCGAAATCCGCAGCGGCGACCGCGTGCTGCCGATCGACGACGCGCCGTACGACCCCTACTTCTACCCGCATCCGCCCAAGTCCATTGCCCAGGACTCCCACGTGATCGGCTTCGCCGATGCGCTGGACGCGGTGGGTTCACGCCAGGTGGTGGCGCTGTCGGTCGGTGCGAAGGATGGCGTGGACAACGGCCAGACCTTCTCGATCTACCGCCCGGGCGAGAACATCCATGACGACGTGGCCAGCAGCAGCTGGCGCCGTGGCGTGGGCTCCCGCGTCACCCTGCCGGACGAATTCGTGGGCCACGTGATGGTGTTCCGCACCTTCGATCGGGTCAGCTACGGCCTGGTGATGGACAGCCTGCGGCCGGTGCACAAGAACGACAAGCTGGCGATGCCGGAGTAGTACCGGCGGCGGAACCCGGCGACATTGCCTGACACCACGGCGCGGCTACCACCGCGCCGTGATTGTTTGGGGTGATTGCGTAAACTTCGGGTCATGGACGAAACACACGAATTGCGCGCCTGGCTTACCGCCCTGCGCACGCCGGGCCTGGGGCCGGGCGGCTTGCGCGAGCGGCTCGACGCCGCCGATGGCGACATCGATGCCGTACTGCGAAACCTGCATCGCCACCGAACCGCACTGGGCGAGGAAGCCAAGGCCTGGCTGGCCGCGCCCGACGAGGCG
>DATJCF010000025.1:0-4361 GCA_035514935.1 Rhodanobacter sp.
GTGGCCAGCCAGCTGGGCATGAGCCTGCTCAACTGGCTGGCCACGCTGATGGTGGAGCCGCAGCGCCTGCCGCGGATGGATTACTCGGCCGGTATCCCGGCCAGCGCGCGCACGCTGGTGGCGGTGCCCAGCCTGTTTGCCAGCGCGCAGGACATCGAGGATCTGGTGGAGACGCTGGAGGTGCGCTTCCTGGGCAATCGCGATCCGAACCTTCACTTCGCCCTGCTCACCGATTTCACCGACGCAGCCAGCGAAACCCTGCCTACCGACGCCGCGCTGCTGGCGCTGGCGCAGCGGCGCATCGAGGCACTCAACGAGCGCTACGCCACCGCCGACAACGACCGCTTCTTCCTGTTCCACCGCCCGCGTCGCTGGAACGACGCCGAACAATGCTGGATGGGTCACGAACGCAAGCGCGGCAAGCTGGCGGATCTGAATGCCCTGCTGCGCGGCAGCGGCCACGCCCGCTTCCAGCTGATCGTGGGCGACATCGACACGCTGGGGCCGGTGCACTACGTCATCACGCTGGACACCGACACCCAACTGCCGCGCGAATCCGCGCAGGAGATGGTGGCCACGCTGGATCACCCGCTGAACCGCGCCGTGTACGACCCGGAGCAGCGGCGCGTGGTGGCCGGCTACTCGATCCTGCAGCCGCGGGTGGGCATCAGCCTGCCCAGCACCGCGCGCTCGCGCTACGCCCAGTTGTACGGCAGCGACGCCGGCATCGATCCGTACACGCGGATGGTTTCGGACGTCTATCAGGATGTGTTCCAGGAAGGCTCGTTCATCGGCAAGGGCATCTACAACATCGATGCGTTCGAGCTGACCCTGGACGGCCGCTTCCCGGAAAACCGCATCCTCAGCCACGACCTGGTCGAGGGTTGCCACGCACGCTCGGGCCTGCTCAGCGATGTGCAGGTGTACGAGGAATACCCCACCCGCTACAGCGCCGACGTCAAGCGTCGCCACCGCTGGATCCGCGGCGACTGGCAACTGCTGCCCTGGCTGCTGCCGTGGGCGCCGACCGCGCACGACGGCTGGCGCCGCAATGCGCTGACCGCGTTGTCGCGCTGGAAAATCCTGGACAACCTGCGCCGCAGCCTGGTGCCACCGTCGCTGGTGGTGTTGCTGGTGGTGGGTTGGCTGATGTTGTCGCCGCCACTGTCGTGGATGCTGGCGGTGCTGGCGATGGTGGTGCTGCCGCCGATGCTGGCGGCGCTGCTGGACCTGGTGCAGAAACCGGCCGAGGTGCAGCTGGACCAGCACCTGCGCGCGGCCTTCCGCTCGGCCGCGCAACATCTGGCGCGCATGCTGCTGGGGCTGGCATGGCTGCCGCACGAAACCTTGTACAGCCTCGACGCCATCGTGCGCACGCTGTGGCGCATGGGCTTCAGCGGCCGCCACCTGCTGCAATGGCAAACCTCCAGCGATGCCGAGCGCACCAGCAGCAACGCGCCGGGCGCGCTGTGGCGGCTGATGTGGATCGGGCCGTTGCTGGCGCTGCTGCTCACCGTGGTGCTGGCGCTGCACCGGCCGATGGTGCTGTTGCTGGCCGAGCCATTGCTGCTGCTGTGGCTGTGCTCGCCGGGCTTCGCCTGGTGGATCAGCCAGCCGCGGCGCGCCAGCGCGTTCGTGCCCAGCGGCGGCCAGCAACGTTTCCTGCGCGCACTGGCGCGGCGCACCTGGGCCTATTTCGAGACCCACGTCGGCCCGGCCGACCACTGGCTGCCGCCGGACAACATGCAGGAAGACCCCGAGCCGGTGGTCGCCCACCGCACCTCGCCCACCAACATCGGCATGGCGCTGCTGGCGAATCTGGCGGCCCATGATTTCGGTTTCCTCAGCATGGGCCGGCTGCTGGACCGCACCCGCCACACGCTGGCCACGATGCGCGCGCTGACGCGTCATCGCGGGCACTTCTACAACTGGTACGACACCCAGACCCTGCAGCCGCTGCAGCCGCTGTACGTCTCCACGGTGGACAGCGGCAATCTCGCCGGCCACCTGCTGACGCTGCAGCCCGGGCTGCAGGGGCTGGTCGACGAGCCGCTGTTCCACCCGCGCCTGTTGCACGGCCTGCGCGATACCGTGACGGTGCTGCGCGACGCCCTGGGCAGCGTGCGCCCGGCCGTGCTGCAACCGATGCGGCGCGCGCTGGATGCCGCGCTGGAAACGCCAC
This sequence comes from Rhodanobacter sp., assembly GCA_035514935.1. Lineage (GTDB taxonomy): Bacteria > Pseudomonadota > Gammaproteobacteria > Xanthomonadales > Rhodanobacteraceae > Rhodanobacter. The sequence continues at coordinate 2,183 of DATJCF010000025.1, forward strand.
CCGCCACGCTCGGCGAGGCCGTCGCGGTGCTGCAACGCCTGCGCGACCACGCCAACGCGCTGGCACTGGAACTGCCACAGAACCCGGACAGCGACGTGGCGTACTGGAGCACGGCGCTGGTGCAGCAATGCCGCGAACTTTACGACGACGTGCGCGCCTTCCAGCTCGATCCCCCGGCCGATGAAAAGATCAACTTCAGCGGCATCCCCACGCTGGCCCAGCTCGGCCGCATCGAACCGCTGTGCTGGCCCTGCGAGGCCGGCGCCGAGGCGATCCGCGAACGCGCGCGCGAACGCATCACCCTGCTGGAGCAACTGGCCGACCAGGCCGGCGAGATGGCGGTGGTCGATTACCACTTCCTGTACGACGCCGGCCGCGACCTGCTGGCGATCGGCTACAACGTGGACGAACGCCGCCGCGACGAAGGCTATTACGACCTGCTGGCCTCCGAAGCGCGGCTGGCCAGTTTCGTGGCCATCGCCCAGGGCCAGCTGCCGCAGGAAAACTGGTTCGCGCTGGGCCGGCTGCTGACCACCAGCGCGGGCGAGCCGGTGCTGCTGTCGTGGACCGGCTCGATGTTCGAGTACCTGATGCCGATGCTGGTGATGCCCAGTTACGAGAACACGCTGCTGGATCAGACCTGCCGCGCGGCGGTGGGCCGGCAGATCGAATACGGCAACCAGCTGAACATTCCGTGGGGCGTTTCCGAATCCGGTTACAACACCCGCGACGCGCAGTTCAATTACCAGTACCGCGCGTTCGGCGTGCCCGGCCTGGGCCTGAAGCGCGGCTTGGGCGAGGACGTGGTGATCGCCCCCTACGCCACCGCGCTGGCAATGATGGTGCGGCCCGCCGCCGCCACCGCCAACCTGCAGCGGCTGGTGACGGAAGCCGGCGCGCTGGGGCGCTTCGGCTTGTACGAGGCAATCGACTACACCCCGGCGCGGCTGCCGGTGGGGCAAGGTTCGGCGTTGGTGCAGTCGTTCATGGCGCATCACCAGGGCATGAGCCTGCTGGCGTTGGCGCACGCGCTGCTGGGCCAGCCGATGCAGCGGCGGTTCGAATCGTACCCGCCCTTCCAGGCCACCAGCCTGCTGCTGCAGGAACGCATCCCGCGCACCGCGGCCGAGTACCTGCATGCCTCCGGCTTCCCCGAGTTTGACGGTACCCCACGCATGACCGAATCGCGGCTGCGCATCTTCACCGACCCCGACCGCCCGCGCCCCGCCGTGCAGCTGCTGTCCAACGGCCGCTACCACGTGATGATCAGCAGCGCCGGTGGCGGTTACAGCCGCCGTGGCGAGCTGGCGTTGACGCGCTGGCGCGAGGACATCACGCGCGACCACTACGGCATGTTCTGCTACCTGCGCGACGTGGCCAGCGGCGAGTACTGGGCCACCACCCACCAGCCCACGCTGAAGAAGACGGAGCTGTTCGAGGCGATCTTCTCCGACGCGCGGGCCGAGTTCCGTGTGCGCGAAAAGGATTTCCACGCGCACACCGAGATCGTGGTTTCGCCCGAGGACGACATCGAACTGCGCCGCACCCGCATCACCAACCGCGGCCGCGGCCGCCGCACCATCGAGCTGACCAGCTACGCCGAGGTGGTGCTGGCGCCGCCGATCAGCGACGCGGCGCACCCGGCCTTCAGCAACCTGTTCGTGCAGACCGAGCTGCTGCCCGAGCTGCAGGCCATCGTGTGCAGCCGCCGGCCGCGTTCGCAGGGCGAGCCGGTGCCGTGGATGTGCCACCTGCTGGCCGTGCACAACGCCCACATCGACCAGATTTCCTACGAAACCGATCGCGCCCGCTTCATCGGCCGGGGCCGCAGCACGGCACAGCCGCAGGTACTGGATCTGGAGCAGGCCCGGCTGTCCAACAGCGAGGGCTCGGTGCTCGATCCGATCGTGGCGATCCGCTGCCGCATCACGCTGGAGCCCGAACAGTCGGCCACCATCGACCTGGTCACCGGCATGGCCGACAGCCGCGACGGCTGCCTGCACCTGATCGGCAAATACCGCGACCGCCACCTGGCCGACCGCGTGTTCGACCTGGCCTGGACGCACAGCCAGGTACTGCTGCGCCAGCTCAACGCCAGCCTCGCCGACGCGCAGCTGTACGAACACATGGCCACCGCGATCATCTACCCGAACACCCAGTTGCGCGCCGACCCGGCCGT
>DATJCF010000026.1:0-13445 GCA_035514935.1 Rhodanobacter sp.
CACGCTGGCCGATCGCATCATCCATCTCTGTGGCGGCCTCGCCGACCGCGAGATGGAAGCCCAGGTGCTGGACAACAACCCGATCGAACGCGAACGCGGGATCACCATCAAGGCGCAATCGGTATCACTGCCGTACACCGCGCGGGATGGCAAAACGTATCAACTGAATTTCATCGACACCCCCGGACACGTCGATTTCTCCTACGAGGTCAGCCGTTCGCTGGCGGCCTGCGAGGGCGCGCTGCTGGTGGTCGACGCGGCGCAGGGTGTCGAGGCGCAGTCGGTGGCCAACTGCTACACCGCGGTGGAGCAGGGACTGGAAGTGATTCCGGTGCTGAACAAGATCGACCTGCCCACGGCTGACGTGGAAAAGGTGAAGGGCGAGATCGAGGCCGTGATCGGTATCGACGCCACCGACGCGGTGGCGGTCAGCGCCAAGACGGGGCTCAACGTGGTCGAGGTGCTGGAGGCGATCATCGCCCGCATCCCGCCGCCCAAGCCGCGCGATACCGATCGGCTGCAGGCGCTGATCATCGACTCCTGGTTCGACAACTACCTCGGTGTGGTGTCGCTGGTGCGCGTGATGCAGGGCGAGATCAAGCCCGGCGACAAGCTGCTGGTGATGTCCACCGGCCGCACGCATGAAGTGGGCGAGGTGGGCGTGTTCACGCCCAAGCGCAAGAAGCTGGCCAAGCTGGGTGCCGGCGAGGTGGGCTGGATCAATGCCTCGATCAAGGACGTGCACGGCGCGCCGGTGGGCGACACCCTGACCCACGCCGGCAAGCCCGCCGACAAGCCGCTGCCCGGCTTCCAGCAGATGCAGCCGCGGGTGTTCGCCGGCTTGTTCCCGGTATCGTCCGACGACTACCCCGCGCTGCGCGAAGCGCTGGACAAGCTGCGCCTGAACGACGCGGCGATGTTCTTCGAGCCCGAGTCCTCCGAGGCGATGGGCTTCGGCTTCCGTTGCGGCTTCCTCGGCATGCTGCACATGGAGATCGTGCAGGAGCGGCTGGAGCGCGAATACGACCTGGACCTGATCACCACCGCGCCGACCGTGGTGTACGAGGTGTTGAAAAGCGATGGCACCACGATGCTGCTGGACAACCCGGCCAAGCTGCCCACCAACACCAGCCTGATACAGGAAATCCGCGAGCCGATCATCGTGGCCAACATCCTCACCCCGCCCGACTACATCGGCAACGTGATCACCCTGTGCGAGGAAAAGCGCGGCGTGCAGCGGTCGATCCAGTACCTGGCCACCCAGGTGCAGATCAGCTACGAACTGCCGCTGGCCGAAGTGGTGATGGATTTCTTCGACCGGTTGAAGTCCGTCTCGCGCGGCTACGCCTCGATGGATTACCAGTTCGAGCGTTTCGAGGCCGGCCCGTTCGTGCGCACCGACGTGCTGATCAACGGTGACCGCGTCGACGCGCTGAGCCTGATTCTGCATCGCAGCCACGCCGACCGCAAAGGTCGCGAACTGGTCGAGCGCATGAAGGATCTGATCCCGCGCCAGCAGTTCGACGTGGCGATCCAGGCGGCCGTCGGCGCGCAGATCATCGCGCGCTCCACCGTCAAGGCGCTGCGCAAGAACGTGCTGGCCAAATGCTACGGTGGCGACGTCAGCCGCAAGAAGAAATTGCTGGAAAAGCAGAAAGAAGGCAAAAAGCGCATGAAGCAGGTCGGGCGGGTGGACATTCCGCAGGAAGCTTTCCTTGCCGTGCTGAAAGTGGATAAATAGTTTGGCCGGGATTCGGGATTGGGGATTCGGGATTCGAAAGAGCTGCTGTGCTCCGAATCCCGAATCCCCAATCCCGAATCCCGGCTCCTAATGGAGCCCTACATGGAATTTGATTTCTCGGCGATCCTGCTCGGCCTCACCGTCCTGTTTGGTGTGGTCTGGGGGCTTGATCGGCTGTTTCTGTACAAGCAGCGCAAGGCGCGGCTCGATGCCGCGGGTACGGAATACAGCGACCCGGTACCGGTGGATTGGGCGCGCTCGCTGTTCCCGGTGGTGCTGGTGGTGTTGCTGCTGCGCACGTTCGTGGCCGAGCCGTTCCGGATTCCGTCCGGCTCGATGATGCCGACGCTGGATGTGGGTGACTTCATCCTGGTCAACAAGTTTGCCTATGGCCTGCGCCTGCCCGCGTTCAACAACAAGGTCGTGGATCTGGGCGAGCCGCAGCGCGGCGACGTGGTGGTGTTCCGCTTCCCCGGCTTCCTGTGCGACGACGGCATCGGCAAGCTGATCCGCAGCGGTGATCCGGGTTGCAGCAACCCGCATGCGAAGGTTCCCAGCCAGAACTGGATCAAGCGCGTGGTGGGCCTGCCCGGCGACTCCATCGAAGTGCATGGCGCCGATCTGCTGATCAACGGCAAGCCGGTGCAGGCCGAGGAGATCGGGCCGTACACGGGCAACCCGCAGCGCGCGGAGGATCGCCTGATGCTGGATATGGGCGCCACCGTCTGGAAGGAGCACCTGGGCAAGGTCAACCACATGATCGCGCGCATGCCGGCCTACAACATTCCCAACCCGATCCCCAACGCCAAGGTGCCCTCGAAGGTGCCGGAAGGTTGCTACGTGGTGATGGGCGACAATCGCAACAACAGCGAGGACAGCCGCTGGTGGGGCTGCATGCCGGAGAAGAACCTGGCCGGCAAGGCGTTCCTGATCTGGATGAGCTGGAAGGGCTGGGGCACTGGCGGCGTGGACTTTTCCCGTATCGGCACGGTCATTCATTGATCGGTGCCCCGGATTCGGACGTGCCATTGGTGCGAGAATTCGCCGGCATCGCCGATCCCGGCGAGCATTGGGGTTTCGGACCGGCATATCGGGCAGGCAAGCCGCGCAGGCGGCATAGCGAGGGGACTATGAAATCGAGGCAATCGGGCATCACCCTGATCGGGTTCCTGGTGATTCTGGCCGTGGTGGGCTTTCTGGGTTACATGGCGATGCGGCTGGCGCCGTCGTACAGCGAGTACATGGGCGTGGAGAAAGCGATGACGCAGATCTCCACCTCTGGCGTGGATGGCAAATCACTGGACGACCTGCGCCGCGAACTGATGTTCAAGATGAACTTCCAGTACGTCGACGACGCCACCATCCAGCCCTCCGACATCACCCTGGTGCGCGACCGCGACGGCGGCCCGACCCAGTTGCGGGTCGCCTACGAAAAGGTCGTGCCATTCATGTACAACATCGATTTCCTGCTGCACTTCGACAAGAGCGTGCCGCTGCAGGGCAATCCGAACCAGTAACCGGTCAGCGCATCCCTTGGAATTCAATTACCGTTTCCGCGATCGTTCGCTGGCCGAGTTGGCGTTGACCCATCGCAGCATGGGCAAGCCCAACAACGAGCGGCTGGAGTTTCTGGGCGACGCCTTGCTGGGTGCGATCGTCGCCGAGATGCTGTTCGAAGCGCATCCCAAGGCCAGCGAAGGCGAGCTGTCGCGGCTGCGTGCGCAACTGGTCAGCGGCCAGGCGCTGGCCGTGGTGGCGCGCGAATTGTCATTGGGCGACGAGTTGAAACTGGGTACCGGCGAATTGAAGACGGGCGGCTTCCGCCGCGAGTCGATTCTTGCCGATGCGTTCGAGGCGATGGTGGCGGCCGTGTACATGGACGGCGGTTTCGACGCCTGCCGTGAAACCGTGCGCGGTCTCTTCGGCGAACGCATCGCGGCCTTGCGCCGGTCATCCAAGGACGCCAAGACACGCCTGCAGGAATGGCTGCAGGCCGGCGGCTGGCCGCTGCCGCATTACGAACTCGTCGCCAGCCATGGCGAAGACCACGCCAAGACCTTCGACATCCGCTGCAGCGTCAGCGAGCCGATGGCACTGGTTGCCGAAACCACCGGCCCCAGCCGTCGCGGCGCCGAGCAGGATGCGGCCGAGATCGTGCTGGCGCAGCTGCTGGACGGGCAGCGCAAAGCCTGATCCGCGTTTTCATCATTCCCCGAAAATCCGCTCCACCGCCGCACCGTCGCGTGGCGGCGGCTGCCATTTCCTTTGGCGACAAGGCATTACACTTGCCGTCCAACTTGCCGAGCACTTTGTCATGAACCACGAACTGGATCCCGCCGCCGTCCTGCCGCACGAGAATTATCGCTGCGGCACGGTAGCCCTGGCCGGCCGGCCCAACGTGGGCAAGTCCACCTTGCTCAACGCGTTGATCGGCTTTCGGCTGTCCATCATCAGCCCACGGCCGCAGACCACGCGCCATCGCATCCTCGGCATCAATACCACCGAGGCGGGCCAGATCATGTACGTGGACACGCCCGGCCTGCACCGCGGCGCCAAGCGCGCCATGAACCGCAGCCTCAACCGCGCCGCGCGCTCGGCGATCAGCGATGTCGACCTGGTGGTGCAGCTGATCGAAGCGGGCCGCTGGACCGACGAGGACGAAGCGCTGTACGCCGCGCTGGTGGAGCAGACCTCGCCGCGGCTGCTGGTGATCAACAAGGTCGACCTCAACAAGGACAAGACCGTGATGCTGCCGTTCGTGGCCGATCTGGTGGCCAGGCACAGCTATGACGAAATCCATTACGTCAGCGCGCTGAAGGAGCAGGGCCTGAAGGAGCTGGAACAGGCCATCCTGAAGCGCCTGCCGATCCAGCCACCGGTGTATGGCGAGGATGAGGTCACCGACCGCAGCGAACGCTTCCTGGCGGCCGAAATGGTGCGCGAGCAGTTGATGCTGCGGCTGGATCAGGAGTTGCCGTACGCCACCACGGTGGAGATCGAACGGTTCGAGGATCGCCCCGACGGCATCGCCGAAATCCACGCCATCATCTGGGTCGAGCGCGACGGCCAGAAAGCCATCGTGATCGGCAACGGCGGCGCCCAGCTCAAGTCCATCGGCAGCAGCGCCCGCCGCCACATGGAGCGCATGTTCGAGCGCAAGGTGTTCCTGAAACTGTGGGTGAAGGTGCGCGAAGGCTGGGTCGACGACGACAACATGCTGCGCAAGTTCGGGTATACGGATTAACCGCCGGGATTCGAGATTCGGGATTGGGGATTCGTAAAAGCTCGGGCTGGCATGCTCCTGCGAATTCCCAATCCCGAATCCCGTTCAAAAGCCATGCGCCTCGAACTGCAACCCGCCTATGTCCTGCATTCGCGCCCGTACCGGGAGACGTCGCTCTTGCTGGAATGCCTGACCCGCGACCAGGGGCGGTTGGGTGTGGTGGCGCGTGGGGTGCGGGGTGAGAAGACGCGTTTGCGCCGGGCACAGCTGGAGCCGTTCCAGCCGCTGGCGATGGGGCTGTTGCTGCGCGGTGAGCTGGCCACGCTGACGTCGGTGGAAACCACGGGTACGCCGCTGCGGCTGGTCGGGAATGCGGGCCTGGCGGGGCTTTATCTCAACGAACTGGTGGTACGCCTCAGTGAGCGGCAGGACCCTTCGAGCGCGTTGTTCGATGCCTATGCGCTGGCGCTGCAGCGACTGGCCACGAATGAGTCGCTGTCCTGGAGTCTGCGCCGCTTCGAACGCGATTTGCTGCAGGCGATGGGTTACGCCCTGCAGCTGGAACACGATGCGGAAACCGGCGAGCTGCTGGAGCCGCAGGCGCACTACGAATACCGGGTCGAACAGGGCGCGGTGGCGTGCCTGCCGGGGCGCAGGCATGTCCTGCGTGGCAGCGACCTGCTGGCGCTGGCGCACGACCGCATGCCGGACGACGAAGGGCTGAAAGCGCTGCGCGGCATGATGCGCGAGGTGATCCGCTTTCATCTCGGAGGCGGCGAGCTGCGCGCCTGGCGGGTACTCGGTGGCACCACCTCGTGGCGCTGATGACCTGGGTCAGGTGTCCAGCGCCAGCAGGGTCGCGTCCAGCGCCTGGTTGAAGCGCTGCAGGCTTGGCGTGATGTCCGTGGATGCGTGGGCGAGCGCTTCGTGCAACGCCACGGTTTCGGCCGACAGCATGGCGGCGCCGCAGAACCCGCAGGACGACCGCAACCGGTGCAGCCGTTCGGCAAGCGCGGTGCGGTCGACGTCCATGTTCGCGAGCTCGTCCTTGAGCCGCTCAAGTTCTCCCCGCAACAACCCGCGCAGTGCCTGCATGGTGACCGGGTCGCCGCTGGCGAGCAGGCCGGCCTGATCGTCAAGCGGTGGGGTCGGGTGGTTCGCCAGCGATCCCAGCAACCGTTGCAGATCCACCAGCTTGCAGGGCTTGATGATTACCTCGGCGAAACCGGCCGCCAGCAACGCCGATCGTTCGGTCGGCGTCATTTCGGCGCTGCTTGCCACCGCGATGGCGTGCCGCGAACAGGCCTGAGCATCCGATCGCAGCGTCGACAGAATCTGCAGCGCCCCCGCGCCGGGCATGCGGCAATCCAGCAGCAGCAGGTCGAAAGCCCGGTCGCGAGCCAGCGCCAGCGCTTCGATACCGTCCGCACAGGTGACCACGCGGACATCCAGCCGGCGCATGCCGTCCGCCAGAAAGCGGCGGCTGGCCGGGTCGTCGTCGGCTACCAGCACATCCACGCCGGTGGCGTGAAACGGGGATGAAGACAGGGCGGTGACGGTGGCGGCCATGACGAAATCCATATCGTTCAGCTGAGTTTGGCAGAATGGCCCGACATGCGTTTTTCATCAAGCCATCTTCTGCTGGGTTTTTGCCTGCTTTTTCTTGGCAGCGGCTGGGCCGCGCCTGCGCGTGCGGATGTGGTTTTCGCGGCCCGTTCCGTCAGCGTGCCCGGGGTGAAGCTGTCGACAGTCACGGTGCATCTCAGTGATCGCGCCGATGGCGGCATCCACCTGCAGTTGAGCGCGAAGCAGGCGGATGTGGCGGCGATGGGCTGGCGCAAGGTTGGCCTGGCGCTGGATGGCGACCTGCAGCGCGACGCGCGCATGCGCTGGATCCTGGATGGCCAACTGCAATTGCGCGGCGCTCCGGGCGGTGCGCTGGGCGATGCCAAGCTGCGGCTGGTGACCAGCGAGACCACCAACACCATCCAGATCGACATCGAGCAGGGCAAGGCGAAGGCCAGCGCCGCGCTACCGCTGGATCAACCCACCCACGCGCAAATTACCCTTACGCAATTGCCTGTCACCTGGCTGCAGGGCTTGCTGGGCACCGTGTGGTCCGGGCGCCCCACCGGCGGGCGGCTGGATGCCGAGCTGGCGCTGGATGTGCGTGACAGCGGCCTGCAATCCTCCGGCGAGTTCAACCTGGCCGGCGTGGGCTTCGACACTCCCGCCGGCACGCTGGCCGCCGAGGGCTTGGGTGGCTCGGGCCGGTTCGGGCTGGACACGACAAGGGCGCCTTCGCGCATCGACCTGGACGCCAGCCTGCGCGGCGGCGAATTGCTGCTGGGCCCGATCTACGCCAGCCTGCCGGACCATCCAGTGCAACTGGGGTTGAACGCCACCGCCCAACAAGGCGCCTTCGCGCTGGACCATCTGCGCGTGAACGACGCCGACGCCCTGCAACTGGAGGGCGCGCTGGCTTTCGATGCGAAGGGCGAATTGAAGCAACTGAAGCTCGATCGGCTGCATGCGGCTTTTCCGGCCGCCTACGAGCGCTACGGCCGTGCCTGGCTGGCCACGATGGGTTTGCGCGATGTGCAGTTGAACGGGCAGTTGAACGCCAGCGTGGACATGCGCGCGAGCGGCTTGCGTGCATTCGCCTTCAGCACCGATGGGCTGGACTTTGGCGAGGCGGATGGCCGCATCGCGGTGACCGATCTTCGCGGTGGACTGGACTGGGCCGCTTCGGGCGACCGTCCCGCCACGACGCTGCAATGGAAGGGCTTCAAGTTCTATCGGTTGCCGGTGGGCGGCACGCCATCGCGCTGGCAAAGCCGCAACGGCGCGCTGGCGCTGCAGCAGCCTGTCGACATGACGTTGCTGCAAGGCCAGTTGCATCTGGGCGAATTCAGCTGGCGTCCGGCCGCGGCCAGCGGGCAACGGCTGTCGACCGCGCTCAACGTGACCGGGGTCGACATGGGGGCCTTCAGCCAGACCATGGGCTGGCCGAAGTTTCCCGGCACCCTGGGCGGCGCCATCCCCTCGCTGAAATGGGTGGACGACCGGGTGGAGCTGGCCGGTGGACTGTCGGTGAACCTGTTTGGCGGATTTGCCGACATCACCGATCTTTCGCTGCAGCAGCCGTTCGGCAACAGCCCGGTGCTTGCCGCCGACATCAAGTTGAGCCAGCTCGACCTGGGCGCCATCACCAGCGTTTTCGACTTCGGCAGCATCACCGGCAAGCTCGACGGATCGATCGACGACCTGCGCCTGGTCAACTGGCAGCCGGTAGCCTTCAAGGCGCGATTGCTGGCCGGTGACGGCGGCCGCATCAGCCAGCGCGCGGTGAACAACCTCACCTCGGTGGGCGGCGGTGGCATCGCCGCCGGCTTGCAGGGCGCGGTGCTTAAGCTGTTCAAGACCTTCGGCTACAAACGCATCGGCCTCAATTGCACACTGCAGGGATCGGTCTGCCGGATGAGCGGCCTTGAGCGCGAACAGGGCGGATACACTATCGTGGAAGGCAGTGGTTTGCCGCGATTGCAGGTGATCGGCCACCAGACCGAGGTCGATTGGCCCACCCTGGTCCGCCGCCTGAAGGAAGCCATCGCGGGCAATGCCCCGGAAATCCGCTGAAGTTTCCCCCTCCACACCCAGCCGGAGTTGCCGCATGCGCAAGCTCGTTTATCTGATCCTGACCACCGTGACCGTGGCGCTGGTCGGTTGCGTCACCATCAACGTGTATTTCCCCGAGGCGGCGGCGCAGAAAGCGGCGGACCAGTTCATCGGCAACGTGCTCGACGGCACCGGAAAGGCACCTGCCGAACCGAAGAAGGAAACCCCGCCGCCCAGCAACGGCCCGCAGCCGTCGGCGATGCTGCTGGACCTGCTGATCCCCTCGGCTTACGCCGCCGATGCGCCCAACCTGCAGATCCAGAACGCCACTACCGAGGCCATCCGTGGCCGCATGCGCGCACGTGTGCAAGGTGCGCTGGGCAGCCTGCTCGGCAGCGGCGCCGTGGGCTTCACCAACGATGGTCTGGTCGCCTTGCGCGATGCCGCCAAGGTGCCGCTGAGCCAGCGCGCGCAGGCGAACGCCACGGTGGCCGATGAAAACCGCGATCGCAACGAGTTGTACCGCGAGATTGCCCGGGCCAATGGCCACCCGGAATGGCAGGACCAGATCCGCACCACCTTCGCCAAGGGCTGGGTCAAGCACGCACATGCGGGCTGGTACTACCAGAATGCCGCCGGCGCCTGGCAGCAGAAATAGCCGCCGCGGTCGGTGCCGCCGATCTGAGATAATCGGCGGCCTACCGCTGCGGCCCGATGCGTTTTCATGTCCCGATCCAACTCCGTTCCTGCCACGCCCTTCGAAGCCACCATTACCGACCTGAGCCACGACGGCCGCGGCGTCGCCCGTGTGGACGGCAAGGCGTTGTTCGTCAGCGGTGCCTTGCTGGACGAGCGGGTGATGGTCCGGCTGCGCAAGCGCCACCGTCATTTCGACGAAGCGGAAGTGGTGGAAGTGATCACCCCCTCGCCGCATCGGGTCGAGCCGCGCTGCCGGCATTTCGCCGAGTGCAGCGGCTGCTCCCTGCAGCACCTGGACGCCGAAGCGCAGATCGCGGCCAAGCAGCGCGTGCTGGCGGAAAACTTCGAGCGCATCGGCAAGGTCGCACCGCAGCAATGGCTGCCGCCGCTCACCGGCGAACCGTGGGCGTATCGGCGCAAGGGCCGTTTGTCCGTGCGTCACGTGCTGAAGAAGGGCCGCGTGCTGGTGGGCTTCCGCGAGGAGGCGAATCCGCGTTTCGTGGCCGATGTCCAGCAGTGCGAAGTGCTGCATCCGGCGATTGGCCCCAAGGTGGGTTTGCTGGCCGAACTGATCAACGGGCTGGACGCCGTCGACGCCATCGCGCAGATCGAGTTCGCCGGCGGCGACGACACCATGGCGCTGGTGTTCCGCCACCTGCAACCGCTGGGCGAGGCCGATCTGGCCGCGCTGGTCGCGTTCGGACAGCAGCACGGGTTGGCCATCTATCTGCAGCCGGGCAACAACTCCAGCGTGCATCCGCTGTGGCCGGCGCAGCCGCGGCTGGCGTTCCGCATTGCCAGCGACGACGCGCGCTTCGCCGATGTGGAGCTGGAGTTCGAGCCGCTGGATTTCGTGCAGGTCAACGCCAACATGAACCAGCGCATGGTGGCGCATGCGATGACGCTGCTCGATCCGCAGCCGACCGACCGCGTGCTGGACCTGTTCTGTGGCCTGGGCAATTTCACCCTGCCGATCGCCCGTCGCGTGGCCGAGGTGGTGGGCGTGGAAGGCGAACATGGCCTGGTGCAGCGGGCAGCGCAGAACGCCGCGCGCAACGGCATCGACAACGCCACCTTCCACGTCGCCAACCTGTTCGAGGACCAGCGCGCCAGCGACTGGGCGCGCACGCCATGGGACAAGGTGCTGCTCGATCCGCCGCGCGCCGGCGCCGATCAACTGCTGGCCTACCTGCCGCATCGCAAGACGCGACGCGTGGTGTATGTCTCCTGCCATCCGGCTTCGCTGGCGCGCGACGCCGGCATCCTGGTCAACCAGCATGGTTTCACGCTGGCATCGGCGGGCGTGATGGACATGTTCCCGCACACGGCCCACGTGGAATCCATCGCCCTGTTCGAACGTTGAGCCTGGCTCAAGGCGGGGTGGATGCATTACCTCAATTGATAAGCACCAAGTGCTGTCTCCCATCCCTCTCCATTCACGCCAACCCCCATGCCGATCGAGATCGAACGCAAATTCCTCGTTGCCACTGACGACTGGCGTGCCGCTGTCGAGCACAGCGAGGCGATGGCGCAGGGCTACCTGGTGGGCGCGCAGGCGCTGCGCGATGGCAGCGCGCGGGCCTCGGTCCGTGCACGGCTGGCCGGCGAGCAGGCGTGGCTCAACATCAAGGCCGCCACGCCCGGCATCGCGCGGGCCGAGTTCGACTATGCGATACCGGCGGCCGATGCCCGGGCCTTGCTGGCAACCTTGTGCGACGGCGTGCTGGAGAAAACCCGCCACCATGTGTGGGTCGATGGCGTACTGTTCGAGGTCGATGAATTCGATGGCGACAATCGTGGCCTGGTCGTCGCCGAGGTGGAACTGCCGGCGGTCGATGCGCCATTTCCCCGGCCACCGTGGCTGGGCCGCGAGGTGAGTGCGCTGGTGCGCTACTACAACGTCAACCTGATCGCGCATCCGTACCGGCAATGGTCGCCGGCGGAGCGTGCTGCCGAGGATGCCGCATGCTGATGATCGGCGTGGCCGCGCTGGAACTGGCCGAGCACGAGAAGCGCTGGCTGAGCGAGCCCGGCGTGGCCGGCGTGCTGCTGTTTTCGCGCAACTACCAGTCGCGCGATCAGCTGGCCGCCTTGTGCGATGCGATTCGCGAGGCCGGCGGCGACGACATGCTGATCGCGGTGGATCAGGAGGGCGGTCCGGTACAACGCTTCCGCGACGGCTTCACCCGGCTGCCGCCGCTGTCGGCGATCGGCGAGCGCTACGCCCACGATCCGCATGAGGCGGTGCGCCTGGCGGAGGAGCACGCCTGGGTCATGGCCAGCGAGCTGCGCGCCAGCGGCGTGGATTTCAGCTTCGCGCCGGTGGTGGATCTGGCCCGCGGCAATGCCGCGATCGGGCTGCGCGCGTTCCATGCCGAGCCGGCGGTCACCGCCGAACTGGCGCAGGCCTATGTGCGCGGCATGCACCTGGCCGGCATGGCCGCGGTCATCAAGCATTTCCCCGGCCACGGTTCGGTGGCCACTGATACGCACAAGGCCGCGGCGATCGACCCGCGGCCGCTCGAACGGATTCTCAGCGACGACCTGTTGCCGTTCGCCGAATGCATCGAGGCGCGGGTGGAAGCGGTGATGATGGCGCACGTGACCTATCCCGCGGTGGACACGCAGCCGGCGGGCTACTCGCGCGTCTGGATCGAGCGCATCCTGCGCGGTGAACTGGGCTTTACCGGCGTCGTCGTCAGCGACGACATCAGCATGGCCGCCGCCGGTGCGGCAGGTTCCGTGGGCGGACGCGTGCAGGCCCATCTGGATGCGGGCTGCGACCTCGTGCTGGCCTGTTTCCCCGACGTGGTCGACGAGGCCATCGCCGCGGTGCAGGGCCGGGAGACGGGCCGCACATCGCTGGCTACCCTGCGCGGCGCCATCGCTGCAGGCTGGGACGGGCTGATCGACAACCCTCAGCGCGACCGCTTCGTCGCGCGGATCACTGCTTTGCATGCTGGGCCGGGAATGGGGAGTGGGGCATCGTAGGAGCGAAACCCGCGCCGCACCGCCCCCCGATTCCCCATGGAGACACTTATGAGCCCTTCCGTACCGTCCCTTGCTGCCGCGTTGGCCAACGCCGAACTGCTGTATGAGCGTGCCACGCTGGAAAGCGTGATCGCCGACATGGGGCGGCAGATCGACGTGGCGCTGGACGGCGAGCGGCCGGTGTTTCTCACCGTGATGAACGGCGCGCTGGTCTTTGCCGGCCAGCTGGCGCTGGCGATCCGCACCGACCTCGAGTTCGATTACGTGCATGCCACCCGCTACCGCGGCGACACCGCCGGCAGCGAGCTGATGTGGCTGCGCGAGCCGCAGGTATCGCTGCGTGACCGCATCGTGCTGCTGGTCGACGACATTCTCGATGAGGGCCACACCCTGAAAGCCGTGCGCGACGACTGCTACCAGCGCGGCGCAAGGAAAGTGCTTATCGCCAGCCTGTCCACCAAGGATCACGACCGCCTGGTCGACGGCATCGCGTCGGATTTCAACGGCGTCGTGCTGCCCGACCGCTACGTCTTCGGCTACGGCATGGACTACCACGAACAGGGCCGCAACCTGCCGGCGATCTATGCACTGAAGGACGAGTAATCCTTCGGCACCCAGCCCTTCCCCCTGCTTGCAGGGGGAAGGGCAAAACCATCATCCCCACACGGATACCACCATGCCGCACACCGACCACGCATCCATCGACCTGGCCGTCATCGGCGGCAGCGGGCTGTACCAGTTTTCCGGGCTGGAAAACGCCACGCGCCATGCCGTGGAGACGCCGTACGGCGCCGCGTCCGGCGACGTGGTGGTCGGCGATTTCGTGGGTCGGCGGGTGGCGTTCCTGGCGCGCCACGGCGAGTCCCACAGCTTGCCGCCACACCGGGTCAACTACCGCGCCAACGTGTGGGCCTTGCACAGCCTGGGCGCGCGGCGGGTAATCGGTGTCAATGCGGTGGGTGGCATCCGCGCCGACATGGGGCCGCGGGTAATCGTGGTGCCCGACCAGCTCATCGATTACACGCATGGCCGCGACACCAGCTACTGCGATGTCGAGGGTGCCGAGGTGCGGCACATCGATTTCAGCGAGCCGTACACCGAGTCCCTGCGCCAGTCGCTGCTGCAGGCAGCGCGCAAGCGCGCCGTGCCGGTGATCGACGGCGGTTGCTACGG
>DATJCF010000027.1:0-6471 GCA_035514935.1 Rhodanobacter sp.
GCACAACAGGTCCGCGCCGATGTGGCCGATGCCATGGACCTCCTGGGCAAACAGGCAGGTTGCACCCGGTTCGTGCTGATCGGGTTGTGCTCCGGTGCGGAGAACGCCCATCTGGTGGCATGCAGCGACCCTCGCGTTGCCGGCGCCATCTTCCTCGATGGCTTTGCCTACCGCACGCCGGGCTTTCTGTTGCGGCACTACCTGCCCAAGCTGGCGAACCCCGTCCGCATCTGGCGCTTCGTGCACCGCCGGCTGCGCCCCGCCAGGCGGGTTGCCGCACCGGATTTCGGCGTCGTCGTACCACCGCTGGCACAGGTACGAGCGGAGCTCGCCGACATGCTGCAGCGTGGGCTCAAGCTGTGCTTTGTCTACAGCGGCGGCACCAGCGAGTATTTCAACCATCGCCGCCAATTCCGGGAATGCTACGGTGCCGTGGCGAGCCATCCGGGAACCACCCTCGAATATTTCAAGGCGGCCGATCACACCTACATTCTTGAAGATGACCGGCGGCAGCTGGTCGATACCATCGAACGCTGGCTCCTCCTCCATCTCCCGCAGGTCACCGCGGACGGCAGTGCGTAACCGGCGATCACCACACATGTTCTGACTGCGGCAGGGATGCCGCGGTAACGAAAAGCCCCATTCCCCAGACCGGTTGGATCCTCATGTTCCGCACTCTGTCATACGGTTCGACCCGCTGGGTGCCAGCCCTGCTCGCCCTTGTCGCGTGGATGTTCGCCAGTTGCCTCCACGCCACCCAGGTCACGACCCCAGGCAGCAGCGCGCCGGCCATCGCATCCAGCGCGGCCGATCGCAGCGTGGTGCAACTGGGACAAGTGGCCGTAAGCGCCATCGCCGAAGCTGATTCACGCTGGCAGACGATCACGTTGCATCGCCACGGTGCCGAGGGCAACACCGTCGCGGTCACCCTGGGCATCCCGTTTCCACCGCACATGCTGCGCGACGCCAGGCGCGTACTCATCCTCGATGAAAAAGGCCGGACAATTCCGGCGCACGTCGAAGCGACGCTGCACTGGTACGTTGGCGGCGGCGGCATCCGCGCCGTAAAAGTGCAGTTCCGGACCACGCTGGACGGCAACACCCGCACGCTCCGCTTCGCCGTGGGCGATCCCGATGGCAAGACCATTGAGGGCTGGGCGTACACCGACGGCCTGATCAAGGATACCGAAGGCGTGCTGGTACCTGCCGTGCTTGCCACGTTGAGCCCCGAATGGATGTCAGCCTCGCTGATCGCCGGACCACAGCGTCCCGCCGTGCCCAAATCCGCCTACGATCGCTATTTCGCCACCCAGTTCCGCTGGGCCGAGGCGCTGCCCCGCGAGAACGGTGCCGCATGGCTGTTCGACCGTCCCACCACGTTGTTCCAGCAATACGTCCGCACCGGCCGCGTGGATTACCTGGCCGCGGCCACGCAAGGCTATCGCTTCTACATGGACCACATCCGGCGTCACGGCGCGCCCGGCTGGCCGCTGTGCGGCGGCGGCTGGAGCCTGGGCGAGGTCAATGTCTGCGACCCCAAGTACGTCTACATCGAACCGATCCTGCTTGCGCTCGGGCTCACGGGCGACGACAGCGAGCACGACGCGGACCTGATCCAGCGCATGATGGGTGCATGGGATAGCGGCGGCTGGAGCATCCCCGTCGGCCCCTACCTCAAGCCGGACCAGTTGTTCACCGAACGCCAGGCCGGGCTCGGCCTGATCGCCGCGGTCAGCGCGTACGAAATCACTGGTGAGAAACGTTATCTCGACGGCATCAAGAATCGCCTGGGCTGGCTCTACCAGCACCAGCAACACAACCCCGATGGCCTCGGCGTTGACGGCTCCTGGCGCAACAGCTGGCAGGTGCATGAAGGCAACGACCACGACCCCGCCACCGACATCCGCGGCTCGTCACCCTGGATGACCGAGAACATCATCGACGGCCTGTGGCACGCCTGGCTCGCCACTGGCGACAAGCGCATCCCGGTGATGATCACCGCCTTTGGCCGCTACATGGAGCGCTACGGCTGGATTGACCCGAAAGTGATGAAGGAAGCCGGCGTCGACTGGCGCAACCCCTGCAGCGGGCCGAACGGACAGATCAGCTGGTACTGGTCGTCTGCCCACGCCACGACGCAACAGTTGATCGCCGTGCAGAGTTCCGAAGGCTGGTACAGCGACTCACACAACGTGGAAATGACCCTGCCGGTAGCTGCCGCCCGCTATTTCGAGACCGACCCCGTGCAGCAGAAGGCGCTCGATCGGCGACTGAAGCTGCTGTCCAGTTCGTACGACCTCGACTGCGCCGACGGGCGCGCCACGCCGCGGCGCTTCAACTGGAACAACCGCGGCGTGGGCGTGGTGCAATGGTTCATGCAGCAGTTCGAGTCCGACACGCGCTGAACCTGCAGCACCAGCCGACAGCCGCAATCATCAGGGGTTGCAGGAACCCGACGACCGGCGACCAAGGCCGTCGGTCCGCCAGCACCGCAGCTCTCACACCGGTGCGCGCTCAAGTTTCAGCCGGAGGACGCGGCCTCTCCAGCCGGCTACGCCGCACCCAGCGATACAGCGGCCGTGCCCAGCGCTTGAGGGGTTTCTTCAAGTTCCACGCCAGCCACTGGCGCTGGCGTGCCACGCCACTGCCCAACGCCAGCTCCAGCGCACGTTGCGCGGGCATGCCGCGCCAAAGCGTGTAGCGGCCAAGGACCAGGCAGCCCTCGACCACATGCGTGCCAACCGCAGGCTCCGACGTGAACAGATAACGGATACCGGCCGCCGCTGCCGCCTGTGCCACCTGCCGCGAGTAGAACCCGCCCGGCACCGACGCCACGGTCACCGGCACGCCCAGCAATCCGGACAGGATGTCGACGCTCTGCTGCCACTCGCGCTCGAGCTCGGCCATCGAGAGGCGTGAAATTTCCGCCGGGTGCGTATGCGAATGACTTCCCACCACATGGCCGGCGGCGTGCAGCGCCACCACATCCTCGGCGCTGACAAATCCTTGCTGGCCGATCTGCGCCGTGGTGACGAGGAAGTGCCCGACCATGCCCCGCCGGCTCAATGCCGCCGCCACGGCGACGGCGCTCGCACCGCCATCATCGAAGGTGAGCAGGCCGTTGGCCGTTGCCGCAACAGACGGCGCCCCGGTGACCGCCGCAAAGCGCGGACCACGTGCAGCCAGCACCTCCAGATGCGCGTCGAACTCGGCCACGTCGAGCTTGTAGTGGCCCGCCGCGCCGCCCGGGAAACCGCTGGCGTCGGCCTGCCCCGGCTCGACCACGTCGTGGTACATCAGCGAAGGAATCTTCATCGTGCAGTCGCCTTGGCCACGGCACGGCGCCAGCCCAGGTAACGGGTCAACCATGGTTGACCCCAGTTGGCGCTGGCCCTGCCATGCGTATCGATCGGTTGCGCCGTACCGGCGGCGATCTCGCCAAAGCGGTCGGCCAGAGCGTCGAGGTTTTCCGACACCACGCGGTACTGGATCACGTTGTACGACTCGTGCTTTTCATCGAACGGATAACTGTAGTGGCCGTAGACCGGACCGGTGTCGACACCCGCATCGACCTTCAGCAAGGTCATGCCAACCCGGGTCAGATCGCGCTCCGCCAGTGCCCAGAAGCAGCCATGGGCATTGCGGTATTCCGGACAAATGCCGGGATGCAACACGAAACAGCCCAGCCGAGGCAGGTTGATCAGTTTCTTCTTCAGCAGCTGTTTGCAGCGGGCCAGCATCAGATCCGGTGCGATGCCGCGCAAAAACTCCAGCACTTCGGGATCGTTGACGCTGGCGGCCACGATCTGCGGCACCACCGGCGGAGCGCCGTAACGACGACGCATGTCGGCCAGTGCCTGGTGCATCCAGGCTTGATCCCGCGCGGCGATCGCCAGGCGCTGGTAGAAGCGCATCGCCACCACATCCAGAAAGCGCAGCGGGCCGACGCGGCGCAACTCGCGCCGGAAACGCGCACGCTTCTGCGCCGCCGTCTCATCGAGCACCACGATGCCGGCCAGCTCGGTGAATGACGCCAGCCAGGCAGCCAGGCCCTCGCGATCGAAGTCGTCGCCGGCATGACAGATCAGCAGGCTGCGCACGGGGGTCATCGCGCACCGTGCGGCGGGGGCGGCAGTTCGAAGTCGCGCCAGTCGTTCGGGTTGCCGCTCTTGCCGGCCTCCGCCGCCTTGATGATGTTGTACATCTCGCGCGCGGTCACGTAGTGCAGCACGTGGCGGCTGCCATCGTTGTAGGCCGTTTCGAGATGGCGGTGCATGGTGTGCGCGGCCTCGCCCAGCAAGGTATCCATGTCGCGCTCCTGCGTGCCATGCGTGTGCACCTTGATGAAGATCCATTCCGGCCGCCCCTCGACGTGGATGCCGGTGCGCACCCAGTCATCCACCCGTGCCGGCGTGGGTGGGCAGGCGCGGCGCACGTCCGAGGCCTCGATGCGGGGAATCAGGCCGAAACGCCGCTCGCGCCAGTTCAGCCCCAACGGCCCCTGCACGATCATCAGATCACCGCTGGGCTTGCCGCCCACCCGCACCAGCTCACCGGTGTTGTGCGATTTCGGGCGCAGCGGATCGTCGGTGGCGTAGTAGATCGCGTTGATCATCTGCGTCTGCGTGTCGCTCGGCGCCGACGGCAGGGTGAAATCGGCATAGCAGCCCAGTTCACGCAGCAGGGTCAGTTCGTTGTTGATGCCGCACCAGCGGCCGTCGGCGCGCGAGTTGTCCAGGCTCCAGTTGCCGTGGATGAAGCCGAAGCGCAGCTGGCCGGTGCGCAGGTCGCGCGGCAATGCGCCGTGGCGCTCGTGCAGCAGCTTGTTGAAGCGGTCGATGGTCGCGTTGAAGTTTTCCGCGGTGTCGTTGTCGTGATGCAGGTGGATCTCGATCTCGCCAAAGCCATCGGCACACAGGCTGGCGAGCTTGTCGAGATGTTCCTCGACGTATTCCTCTTCGGGGTAGAAGAAGCTGTGTTGTGGCGGACGGCCATCCGCATCGCGATGCGCGCCTGCCAGCGCGCGATAGTCGCGGCACCAACGATCCACCCGCGCGCGCTGCGTGGCCATGTCGACCCGTCCCCAGTTGGGCTCGAAATGGTCGACGAAGCAGAACATCACGTGGACCGGCCCATCGACCGGTGGCGGCCGTTTCCGGCGCAGGTAACTGCCCAGCCATATCTGCATGTTGCGGGCGCGAATCGCCCAGGTCAGCAATGCCGCCACTCCGATCAGCAGCAGCACGAAAAGCGACAGCACGACAGTCCACATCAGCGTGTTACCTCCGTCGGCACCAGCGTCAGCAACTGCTCGGCATTGTTGCGCCACTGGCGCTCGCGGGCGATATAGTCGCGCGCCGCTGCACCGACGCGGCGACGCTCCTCTGTCTGGGTGGCAAGATCGAGCACGCGCTGCACGCAGGCGTCAGTCTGCCGCCGCGGAAACAGCCAGCCGGTGCGGCCGTCGTCGATCACCTCGGCGACCGGCGCATAGTCCGGTGCCACCACGGCCACGCCCATCGCCATCTGTTCGAACAGTTTCATCGGCGAACCGTACTGGTTGGAATCGGGCAACACGGCGTAGTCCATGCAGGCGATCCAGCTGGCGATTTCGTCATGCGCGACGCGACCGGGCAACAGCACGCGATCGCTCAAGCCGCGGCTGGCCACCAGCTCGCGTACCGCCGGCAAGGTGCGCCCATCGCCGACCAGTACCAGCGCCAGCTGCGGTGCTTCATCCAGGCGTTGCGAGATGGCGTCGACAAAGCCGTCGACACCATGCCAGTGCGCGAACACGCCGATATGGCCGCATACCACCCGCCCGGCCAGGCCGCGCTGCTCGCGCAGTTGCTCGCGGTCGAAACGGCTCGGGTCGAAACGCGCCAGGTCCGCCGCATTGGGCGAGACCACCGACGGCGCGATCTGCGGGTAGGCCGCCTCGGCCTGGTCGCGGAAATAGCTGGAAATGAAAACCAGACCGGTGCAGTGGCGCAGGCACCAGCCTTCGATGCGGCGCGCAAGGCGTTTCAGCCGCAAGGGACGTACGCGTTCCACCAGGGCCGAATCGTTTATCTCGAGCACCACGGGAATGCCGTGGCGCCGCGCCAGCCAGATGGTGGCGCACAGGAACAGCGAATAGCGCTCGTAGATCAACTGCGGTCGCAGGCGGCGAATGGCAGCGGCCATGCGAAACAGGGTGACCAGGTTGTAGACCAGCTCCATGAACTCGAACAACACGCCAGGCAACTTCGCCACGGCACCGGCCAGGCGCCCCTTGCCGGCCGACGCCTGTGCAGCCGGGGCGGGCTCATGCTCGGGATCGGCACCGGGAAACGACATCACCGTGACCTGGTGGCCCAGCTCACGCAACGCGTTGACGATGCCGCGGATATGCACGCCCTCGACATGCCTGCCGCGGGTTCGGTGGTGGTAGAGAATTCTCATGAGGCTTCCGGAAGCAGGGCCTGGAAC
>DATJCF010000028.1:0-26699 GCA_035514935.1 Rhodanobacter sp.
TGTCGAGCAGGTCGGCGGTGGCCTCGTCGAGCGGGCCATCGGCCAGCTCGATCTTTGGCGGCACGCCAGCCTTGTAGTAGCTGATGCCGGCGACCAGATGCAGCAGCTTCAGCGCCGCCTCGAACGCGGTGGCGCGAGCAGCGGGAACGGCCGGCGCATTCGGAAAACTGATCCGCTCGACCAGCTCTTCGCCATCGTCGAACGCGTACGCCAGCTCGGCCACGCCATTGGCGTAACGGGCCCGCACAAAGCGGAATACCTGGGTCAGGCGCGGTTGAATCGGGTTGCTCACTACGTTCTCCATCGCCCGCATCATCGGGGGCGAACAGCTGATTCTAACGTTGGGCGGCACAGCTGCCGAGAGCCATCGCGTTCAGGGGAGACGGTTGGGTGAGGGGACGCCACTGCCCAGGAAAGAACAAAGCGCGAAAGCGCCCCCCTCACCCCAACCCTCTCCCCCAACGATTTCATCGTTGGGGGAGAGGGAGTCAGTCGATCACCACCTCTTCCGCTTCGTCACGCATGTTGTACGGCGACGACATCACCTTGCCGTATGCGCCCACCTGGGCGATCAGCATCACATCGCCCTCGTTGGCCTCGGGCAGGCGGCGGTCGGTGCCCAGCACGTCCCCGCTTTCGCAGATCGGGCCCACCACCTGGTACAGCGCGGTGGCCGGCGCGTCGAGCTGGGTGAGGTTGACGATCTGGTGCCAGGCGTCGTACAGCGCGGGGCGGATCAGGCTGTTCATGCCGGTGTCGATGCCGAGGTAGCGGTATGCGCCCTTGCCCTTCTGCTGGGTGGTGCGCGCCAGCAGCACGCCGGCGTCGGCCACCAGGAAGCGACCCGGCTCCATCCACAACTGGTAGTGCGGATAGGCCGTCTTCACCTCGCGCAGCACGCGGTCCAGGCCGGCAATGTCCAGCGCCGCCTCACCCGGGTGCGATGGCACGCCCAGGCCGCCGCCGATGTCGATGAAGCTGACGCTGCCGATGCGCTCGGCCAGGCTGGCCAGCTGGCCATAGACCTCGCCCCAATGGGTGTCGTCGAGAATGCCCGAACCCAGGTGCGCATGCAGGCCGCGCACGATCACGCCGTGGGCGTCGGCCAGGCGCAGGAAGCTGTCGAGCTGGTCGACCGGCAAGCCGAACTTGCTGCCGCTGCCGCCGGTACGCACTTTCTCGTGGTGGCCAAGGCCGCGGCCCAGATCCACCCGCAGCACGATCTCGTGATCGCGGAACAGTTCGCCCCAGTACTGCAACGGGTGCAGCGCGTCCAGCGACACGGTGGCGCGGGTGGTCAGCGCAAATTCGTAATCCCCGCGCGGCGCGAAGTTGGGCGTGAACAGCAGCGGCGCGGATTCCGGCACCGCGGCGATGACCGCCCGCAGCTCACCCGGGGATACGCACTCGAAGCCGAAACCTTCCTCGGCCAGCGCGCCCAGGATCGCCGGGTGCGTGTTGGCCTTCACCGCGTAATGCAGCCTGTCCACCGCCGCCAGCTTTTTCAGCTCACGCGCCTGCTGGCGCACGGTCGGCAGGTGGTAGACATAGCGCGGCGTGGCCTTGGCGGCGATATCCAGCAGCCGCTGCCGTTCGTCGGTGCGCCACCACGATGCCGCCGCGGGGGTCACGTCGCCGCCGCCATAAAGCGCTTCCCAGCTGGGGCCGAACAGTGCGCTGTCGTCGGTGCGCAACGCGCCCGCGCCGATCAGCAGGTCGTGCAGGTGCGGCACCAGCGCGTCGACCACTTCCTCGTCCACCACGAAGGTGAGGTTGAGGTTGTTGGACGACTGCGAGATCAGGTGCACGCGCAGCTGGCCGAACTCCGCCAGCACGCCGGACAGCGTGTGCAGGATCGAACGCATGCCGCGGCCCACCAGCGAGATCGCGGCGCAGGGCGCGATCACCTTGACCCGGCACACCTTGGCCAGGTCGGTGGCCAGCGCGGCGATGGCGTCGGAATCGAGCAGGTTCTCCGCCGGGTCCAGCGACACGGTGACGTTGGTTTCGGCCGAGCCGATCAAATCCACCGACAGCCCGTGCTGCTTGAAATAGGCGAACACGTCGGCCAGGAAACCCACTTCCTGCCACATGCCCACCGACTCCATCGAGATCAGGGTGATGCCCTTGCGCGCGCTGATCGCCTTGATGCTTGGCGCGTGCTCGCGCACCTCGGGACCGATCACCGTGCCTTCCAGCTCGGGCCGGTTGGTGTCCTTGATCAGCAGCGGCACGCGCGGCTCGCGCAGCGGCGACAGGCAGCGCGGATGCAGCACCTTGGCGCCGGTGGAGGCGATTTCCTGCGCCTCTTCGTAATCCAGCCGCTGCAGCAGCCGCGCGCCGGTGACCTGGCGCGGGTTGGCGGTGAACATGCCGGCCACGTCGGTCCAGGTTTCGACGCGCAACGCCTTCAGCAACGCACCGAAGTACGCGGCCGAGGTATCCGAACCACCCCGACCCAGCAGGACGGTGCGCCCAGCCACGCCGTCGTCGCGACTTTCGCGGGCGATGAAACCCTGCGTGATGAGCACGTCACCCACGGCGGCCAGGCGTGGCGGCAGCGTCGGATCCGGGCGGGCCTCGACCATCGCTGAAAGCAGACGCGTGCGCTCGTTCTGGTTCGGCAAGGCCACCGCGGCGAGAAAGTCGCGCGCATCCAGCCACTGCGTGGGCAAGCCCGCGGCGGTCATGAACGCGGCACCCAGCGTGCTGGAAAGCAACTCGCCGTGCGCCTGCACCAAGGCCTGCCATGCCAGTTCGCCCAGCACGCGCGGGCCGTCCTCGGCCAGTTGCACCAGATCGTCCAGCCGCGCCACCAGGCCTTCGGGCGGCGCCAGCTGCATCTGCTCCAGCAGATCGTGGTGACGCTGTTTTATCGCCGCGGCCGCCTCGATCCGTTTGCCCTTGTCACCCTGCGCGCACAGTTGTTTCAACGCGTCGGTAATACCGGACAGCGCGGAAACGACGATCAGCACGCGCGCGCCTTCGGCACGGCGGCTGGCCACCAGGTCGCGGATGTTCTGCCAGCGCGGCAGCGTCGCCACGCTGGTACCACCGAACTTCATGACGATCCAGGGGGCGTGGGAGGGCAAAGCTTGGGAAACGGAAGCGGTCACGGTCAGTCGCCGTTGTTGGAGGGATTGGGAAGTCTCATGCGCTGGCGTGTCATTGCCGCGCCGGGTCGAATCAGTGTTGCAACGCGTCATGATGAATGAACGAGCGAGGAACGGCAACCCGTTTGGACGTCCAAAGTGGTGGCGTGGCTTTTGTTGTCGATAGCAGGGAAGACGAAGATGTGCGTGGCCTTGCCGCTTTCTCCCTCCCCTGCTCGCAGGGGAGGGCTGGGGAGGGTGCTTTTGCCTGATGGGGGCTGTGGCTACCTGGCGCTCCCCTCCTCAATCCCCCCCCAAAGGGGAAGGAGGCGAACGGGTGCGCCGCGCGCACTGCTTTTACTTGATGAAGACGGGGATTTTTCCGATCCGGGCCTGCCATTCCCGCGGCCCGGTCTGGTGCACCGAGGTGCCGCCGGAATCGACGGCCACAGTCACCGGCATGTCCTCCACGGTGAATTCGTAGATCGCCTCCATGCCCAGATCGGCGAAACCGACGACGCGCGAGGCCTTGATCGCCTTCGACACCAGGTACGCGGCGCCGCCGACGGCCATCAGGTACACCGACTGGTGTTTCCTGATCGCCTCGATCGCCGCCGGACCACGCTCGGCCTTGCCGACCATGCCCAGCAGCCCCGTCTGCGCCAGCACCTGCTCGGTGAACTTGTCCATGCGCGTGGCGGTGGTGGGGCCGGCGGGGCCGACCACTTCCTCGCGCACCGGGTCGACCGGTCCCACGTAGTAGATGAAGCGGCCGTTGAAATCCACCGGCAGCGGCTCGCCCTTGTTCAACATCTCGACCATGCGCTTGTGCGCGGCGTCGCGGCCGGTGAGCAGCTTGCCGCTGAGCAGCAGGGTTTCGCCGGGTTTCCAGCTGGCCACGTCGTCCTTCGTCACCGTATCCAGATTCACGCGACGCCCCTTCGAAGCGTCGTAGGTGAGCTTGGGCCAGTCTTCCAGCGAGGGTGGATCGAGCATCACCGGGCCGCTGCCGTCCAGCACGAAATGCGCGTGGCGGGTGGCGGCGCAGTTGGGGATCATCGCCACCGGCAGGTTCGCCGCGTGGGTGGGGAAATCCTTCACCTTGACGTCGAGCACGGTGGTGAGGCCGCCCAGGCCCTGCGCGCCGATGCCCAGCGCATTGACCTTCTCGTACAGCTCGATGCGCAGTTCCTCGGCGCGATTGGCGGGGCCGCGGGTGATCAACTCCTGGATGTCGATCGACTCCATCAGCGCTTCCTTGGCCATCAGCATCGCCTTTTCGGCGGTGCCGCCGATACCGATGCCGAGCATGCCCGGCGGACACCAGCCGGCACCCATCGTGGGCACGGTTTTCAGCACCCAGTCGACGATCGAGTCGGACGGGTTGAGCATCACGAATTTCGATTTCGCCTCGGAACCGCCGCCCTTGGCCGCCACGATCACTTCCACCGTATCGCCGGGCACGATCGACATGTTGACCACCGACGGCGTGTTGTCCTTGGTGTTGATGCGCTTGCCGGCGGGGTCGGCCAGCACGCTGGCGCGCAGCTTGTTGTCCGGATCCAGGTAGGCACGGCGCACGCCTTCGTTGGCCATGTCCTCCAGCGACATGGTGGCGTCATCCCAGCGCACGTTCATGCCGACTTTCAGGAAAACCGTGACGATGCCGGTGTCCTGGCACAGCGGCCGGTGGCCTTCGGCGGCCATGCGCGAGTTGATCAGGATCTGCGCCATCGCATCTTTCGCGGCGGGGCTTTCCTCGCGCTCGTAGGCGGCGGCGAGCGCCTTGATGTAATCGACCGGATGGTAATAGCTGATGTATTGCAACGCGTCGGCGACGGACTGGATCAGGTCGGCTTGCTTGATGGTGGTCATGGGCGACTTTGAATGGCGGGGACGGGGCTGTGGGCGGTTTTTGCCGCACACAAGCCGCCTATTGTGCCGCAAGCAGGCCCCACCGTTCTGCTCCCGTCATGGCGAAACCGGGGCGCGCCAGCGTGCCGCACACACCGAAAAAGCCGGTACAGCTTGCCGGGCGCGCATCGCACCGCCATGCTGTCGCGCTTTTCAATTGCCGTCCGATTCGATGCCCACGCCCGCGAAATCCGATACCTACCTGCGCAGCCTGCGCCCATGGGATGCTGCCCTGATCGTGGTCGGCGGCATCATCGGCGGCGGCATTTTCCTCAGCCCGGGCGTTGCCGCACAGCGTACGGAGTCGGGGCTGGCGCTGTTGCTGGTGTGGGCCGGCGCGGGCGTGCTGACCCTGATCGGGGCGCTGTGTTATGCCGAACTCGGCGCGCGCCGGCCGCACGCCGGCGGTACCTACGTTTATTTGCGTGAAGCGTTCGGGCCGCTGGCCGGGTTTCTGTTCGGCTGGACCATGCTGCTGGTGATCTATTCCGGCTCCAGTGCGGCGGTGGCGACGATTTTTGCCAGCTATACCGCGTCGCTGTTCGGGCTTTCGACGGCGTGGTCGCTGCCGTTGACGGTGGGCGCGCTGGTGTTCGTGACCGGGCTGAACCTGTTCGGCCTGCGGCTCGGCGCGCAGATCCAGAACCTGTTTTCCCTGCTGAAACTGCTGGCGGTGGCGGCGCTGGTGGTGGCGGGCTTGTTCCTCGCCGGGGCCGGCCAAAGCCAGCTGCTGGCGGTTGACCCGGCGCGCCACGGGGTCGGCTTCGTCAGTGCGGCGCTGCCAGTGCTGTTCGCCTATTCCGGCTTCACCTACCTCAACAATCTGGCCGGCGAGGTGCGCGATCCGCAGCGCACGCTGCCGCGCGCGCTGACCCTGGGCCTGCTGCTGGTGATCGTGGCCTACGTGCTGGTCAACGTGGCCTACCTCGCCGTGCTCGGCCACGACGGGCTGGCCGCCAGCACGGCGCCGGCGGCCGATGTGATGCGGCGCGTGCTCGGCCCGACCGGCGCGAAAGTGATCGCGCTGGGCGTGGCGATTTCCACCCTGGGTTTCTGCAACATCACCCTGGTGGCCGGCGCCCGCGTGCTGCAGGTGATGGGCGAGGACGGCCTGTTCTTCCGTGCGGTGGCGCGACTGCACCCGCGTTACCGCACGCCGAATACCGCGCTGCTGCTGTTGTCCGGCTGGGCGATCGTGCTGGCGCTGTCGGGCAGTTACGGGCAATTGCTGGATTACGCCACCTTCGGCGACTGGCTGGCCTGCGCCGCCGGCGTGGCCACGCTGTTCTGGTATCGCCGCCGCGATGGCGCCACCGCCAGTTTCCGCGTGCCGGGCTACCCGTGGCTGCCGCTGCTGTTCATCGGCATCGTGGCGTGGGTGGTGGTGATGACCATGCTGGACAACCCGCGCAACGCCGGTATCGGCGCGCTGATCATGCTGGCCGGCGTGCCGGTGTACGTGATCTGGCGCCCGCTGTTCAGCCGCGCGGCACCCTGAATCAGGAGCGTGGGCGGTAGAAATCTCCCGGGCTGCAAAAGCGGTTGCGCGGTCCATATTTCCGCCGTCTCTTGGCCCATGGAACCACCATGGGCCGGCGAAACGACGAAAATCTGTCCTCACGCAACCATTTTTTTCGCCTCGGAAGTTTCTACCGTCCACGCTCCTGGCGGCGGCAATGTCACAATAGGGCGATACCCGCCAAGGAGATGATGGATGCCGCCCGCGCAAGATCAGGCCATGCCGACCCCGGACAGCAACATCGTGCCCGAGAAGATCCGCGATGGTATCGATGTGGTCATCAACGGCGAGCCCTTCCGTCATACCGGCGATCCTGCGATGCCCCTGCTGTGGTACCTGCGCGACGTGCTGCGCCTGACCGGCACCAAGTACGGCGGTGACGCCCAGGCCGGCAACGGTGCCGATCTGGTGCTGGTGGACGGCAAGCCGGTGCCGGCCATCGGGCAACCGATGAAGGCGCTATCGGGCAAACGAATCACCACGGTCGAGGGCCTGGCCGCCAACGACGGCACCCTGCATCCGCTGCAGCAGGCGTTCATCGACGAGGACGCGATCGGCTGCGGCTATTGCACGCCGGGCTGGCTGATTTCAGGAGTGGCCTTGCTGATCCGCACCGCGCAACCCTCCGACGACGACATCGACCGGCTGCCCAACCTGTGCCGCTGCGGTTCGCAGACGCGCGTACGCCGCGCCATCAAGCGGGCGGCCGCCGGCAAGGCGGGCCAGGCATGAGCGGGCAGATCCAGCTTTCGCGACGCCGCTTCCTGCAGGTGCTCACCGGCACCGCCGGGGCGTTGATCGTGGGCATCCGCACGGCCGAGGCGGTCGACCTGCCGCCGGCGCTGCTGGGCGGCACGTTCCAGGCACTGGGCCCCTACGTGCAGATCGACAGTGACGGCAACGTGCTGATCGGTGCGCGCGACCCGGACACCGGCACCGGCGTGGCCACGTCCCTGCCACGCATCATCGCCGACGAACTCGACGCGGACTGGAACCGCGTCAGCGTGATCCCGCTGGGCCTGGGCGTGGAGAACGACCACGGCCAGCCGCGCTGGATCTACGGCCGCCAGCTCGGCGGCACCGGCGGCTCCATCCCTGCCGCCTGGCAGGAGCTTCGCCAGGTCGGCGCGCTGGCCCGCTGGCTGCTGCTGCAGGCGGCCGCGCGCCGGCTGGGCGTTCCGGCTGACCGCTTGCGCTGCGAATCGGGAACGGTGATCGCTCCCGACGGGCGCCGCGTCACCTACGGCAGCCTGGTCGAGGTAGCCGGCAAGATCCCGCTGACCAAGACCTCGCCGCCCCTGAAAACGCCGGAGCGCTACACCTTGATCGGCGCACCGGCCGGCGACGTGGATGCGCACGCCATCGTCACCGGCCAGGCCAGCTACGCCATCGATCACCACTACGGCGACGCGCTGGTGGCGGTGCTGGTGCATTGCCCCTGGCCCGACGGCACGCTGGCGCGCATCGACACCACCGCGACGCTGGCGGTCAAGGGCGTGGTCAAGGTGCTGCAGTTGCAGCCGGAGAAAGACCAGCCGCTCGGCGAGACGGTGATCGCCCCGGCCGTGGCAGTGCTGGCGCAGGACACCTGGTCGGCATTGCAGGGACGCGACAAGCTGGAGCTGGAATGGAAGCCCGGCGCCAGCGGCACGCAAAGCAGCTACGCGCTTGAACAGCAGGCGCAGGCCTTGCTGGACGGCGACGACGCGCCGACCGCGCGCGTACGCAACGACGGCGACGTGGACGCCGCCGGCAAGAAGGCCGCCCGCCGACTGGAAGCCACCTACGTGCAACCGTGGCTGGCCCACGCCACTGCCGAGCCGATGAACTGCCTGGTGCGGCTGGACAAGGACCGCGCCAGCCTGGTCGTGCCCACCCAGGCACCGCAGCGTGCCTGGGCCGTGGTGCAGCGGCTGACCGGCCTGGCCCCCGACCACATCGACATCCGCGTGCCCCGCGTCGGCGGCGGCTACGGTCGCCGGCTCGATCACGACTACGTGGCCGAAGCGGTGATGCTGGCCAAGCTGACCGACAAGCCGGTGCGGCTGCTATGGACGCGCGCGCAGGATTTCGGCCACGACTTCTACCGCGCCGCCAGCGTGCACCGGATCAGCGCCATCGTGGGCCGCAAGCGCGAACTCATCGGTTGGAACCAGCGCATGGCCAGCGCCTCGGCACTGGTGCAACGCGGCGTGCCGGACAACCGCCTGTGGACGTCCGAAACCCGCGCCGACCAGTTGCCCGCGGGCCTGGTGCCGAACTACCGCAGCGACTGGTACGGCCTGGAATCGGCCATGCCGCGCGGCCCGATGCGCGGCATGCCGCACCTCAGCAACGCGTTCGCGGTGGAAAGTTTCATCGACGAAATCGCGCACATGATGCGCGAGGACCCGCTGAAAACCCGCCTGCGCCTGCTCGGCGAACCACGCACGCTGGCGCTGGCCGGCGGCGGCACGCTGGACCTGGGCCGTCTCGCCAACGTGCTGAAGCTGGTCGCCGACCGCATCGAGTGGAAGAACTGGTTGCGCAGCGTCAACGGCCTGGGCATCGCCTGCTGGCATATCGACGGCGCCTACGTGGCGCACGCGATCGAAGCGTCGATGCAGGGCGAAAAACTCACCATCGAACGCGCCGTGTGCGCGGTCGACGTGGGCCGCGTGATCAACCCGCTGGGCCTGCAAGGCCAGGTGGCCGGCGCCACCCTGGATGCGCTGTCCACCGCGCTGAACCTGGCGGTGACCTACAAGGACGGCCAGGTCCAGCAGCACGACTACAAGAGCTATCCGCTGGCCAGCATGGCGCAGCTGCCCAACGACGTGGAAGTGATCACCGTGCCCGGCGATCGCTCGCCCGCCGGCGCCAGCTTCCTGGCCATGCCCACCGCCGCCCCCGCCCTGGCCAACGCGGTGTTCCGCGCCAGCGCCGTGCGTGTACGCCGGCTGCCGTTGATGAAGGAACTGCTGCGGCTGCTGTAGGAGCACACCCTGTGCGCGATGTTCATGCGCCGGGGACCCTGAAGCAAAGCATCGCGCACAGGGTGCGCTCCTACACAGTGTTCAACAACGAACTCAGCTGCCGGACAACCTCTCCAGCATCTCCGCCTGCGCGTGACGGCCCGGCGTCGCGTCGGGCGCGGCGAGGCGCAGGTACTCGCCGTCGGGTTGCAGCAACGAGGCGCCGGTGTCGTCGGCGAGATAGCGCTGCAATGCACTGAGCACGCGCAACTGCAGCTTCTTGCCGTCGATCGGGAATGCGGCTTCCACGCGGCGATCGAGATTGCGTTCCATCAGGTCGGCACTGGCCAGGTACACCCGCGGCTCGCCGTCGTTGGCAAACCAGTAGATGCGGCTGTGTTCCAGGAAACGGCCGATGATCGAGCGCACGCGGATGTTGTCGGAAACGCCCTCGATGCCGGGGCGCAGGGCGCAGATGCCGCGCACGATCAGGTCGATCTGCACACCGGCGATGCTGGCCTTGTACAACGCGCGGATCACGTTGGGCTCGGTCAGCGCATTGATCTTGAGAATGATCTGCGCCGGCTTGCCCGCAGCGGCATGCGCGGCTTCCTGCGCGATCAGTTCCAGCAGGCTTTTCTTCAGCGTGAACGGTGCATGCAGCAGTTTCTTCATGTGCAGCACCTTGCCCATGCCGGTGAGCTGGCTGAACAACTTGTGCACGTCCTCGCAGAGTGCCAGATCGGAGGTGAGCAGGCTGTAATCGGTGTACAGGCGCGCGTTGCCGGTGTGGTAGTTGCCGGTGCCCATGTGCGCATAGCGCACCAGCTCGCTGCCCTCGCGGCGCTGGATCAGCATCAGCTTGGCGTGCGTCTTGATGCCCACCACGCCGTAGATCACCATCGCGCCGGCCTGCTGCAGGCGCGAGGCGAGGCTGAGGTTGGACTCCTCGTCGAAACGCGCGCGCAGCTCGACCACTGCGGTCACTTCCTTGCCGGCACGGGCCGCATCGACCAGCGCGTCGGCGATCTCGGAGTTCGCGTTGGTGCGGTACAGCGTTTGCTTGATCGTCAGTACCTGCGGGTCCTTGGCCGCCTGGCGCAGCAGGTCGACCACCGGCGTGAACGACTCGTACGGATGCAGCAGCAACACGTCCTGCCTGCCGATCACCTGGAACAGGTCCTCGGCATGCCGAAGCGCCTTGGGCAGGCTCGGCGTGAACGGTGGGTATTGCAATTGCGGATAGCCGACATCGGTGGCGATGCGGAACAGCCGCGCCAGATTCACCGGGCCGTTCACTTCGTACAGCTCCGATTCGGTCAGACCGAACTGTTTGAGCAGGTACCCGGTCAGATCCTTCGGGCAATTGTCGGCCACCTCCAATCGCACCGCGTCGCCGAAGCGGCGCGAATACAGCTCGCCGCGCAGCGCCAGCGCCAGGTCCTCGACGTCTTCCGGATCGAGCGTGAGGTCCGCGTTGCGGGTCAGCCGGAACTGGTAGCAACCGAGCACATCCATGCCCGGAAACAGCTCCGCGACATGGGCGTGGATCATCGACGACAGCAAGACGTGGTTGTCGCCGCCATCGCTGATCTCCGGCGGCATCGAGATCAGCCGCGGCAGCACGCGCGGCGCCGGCACGATGGCCAGGCCGGAGTCGCGCCCGAACGCATCGACACCGTCCAGTTGCACGATGAAGTTGAGGCTCTTGTTGACCAGCAGCGGGAACGGATGGGTGGGGTCCAGCCCGATCGGCGTCACCAGCGGCGCCACCTCGTCGCGGAAATAGCGACGCACCCACAGCTTCTGCTTGTGTGTCCACTGCGTGCGGCGAACGATGCGAATGCCGTGCGCCGCCAGCTCCGGCAGGATGCGTTCGTTGAGGATCGCGTATTGCCGCTCGATCTGCCGATGGGCGATCTCGCTGATCATCGCCAGCGCGCGCTTGGGCCGGATGCCGTCCGGGCCGATCATCTCGTGATCCAGCGCCACCTGCCCTTTCAGGCCAGCCACCCGTATTTCGAAAAACTCGTCCATGTTGCGCGAGAAGATCAGCAGGAACTTCAGCCGCTCCAGCAGCGGCGTGCGCTCGTCCAGCGCCTGATCCAGCACGCGGATATTGAACTGCAGCTGCGACAGCTCGCGATGGATGTACAGGCGACTGTCACCCAGGTCCACGGCCGGTAGCGCCGCGCCCGCATCGTTGGCCGCCGGCGCCGTGGCGTCAGGCGGTGATGTGTCGCGAATCAGGCGGCTGTTCATCACCGGCTCCGGCAAGAGGGATCGTGGTGGCGCACATAGGCACCGGTTGCCCAGTTTGCGAAGTTTTCTTGACCGGAAGATGACAGTCGCGATCTTCGGTCGCGGCGGTTTTTTTGATGCCTACTGCCCGATGAACTGGTCGCTGGCCGGCACCCACGAGCTGGAGGGTCGCGTCGGTGCGGCGGGCTTGACCGCAGGCGCGGAGGCGCTTTCGCAGCCCGGCGGCAAGGGGCCACCGGCGACGCGAGCGGCGGCGCATTCGGCGTCGTTGGTGAACACGATGGCCCGTTTCGGCGCGCTGGTCGCAGGCGCCGGCACGGTGGGAACGCCCGCCGCGGTCGAGGGCAGGTTGAGCCGACGATACACCTCCTGACCCAGCGGCTTGGGCGGCGGGTCCGGGTTGCCGCAACCGAGCAGCGCGATCGGCAGCAGCGGCGAGGCGGAGCATTCGACGCGGATGCCTTGCGGCAGGTTGAAGGTGTGCTTGATGGTGGTTTTTTCCACCGCGCGGCGCAGCGCCGTATCGATCGAGCTTTCGTTCTTCGGCGCCCAGTACTTGTCGAACGACGTCGCCTTGTAGGTGATGCCGGAAGAGCGGTGACTCATCACGTCGGTGTCGCCGCGCGGTTTCAGCTGCACGTAGCCGCCCAGCTCACCCTGCTTCTCGCCCTGCGCCGCGCCGGTCTGCCCGGCGCCCTGCTCGCCGACGCCGCGGCTCTTGCCGGTGGCGGCTTTGGTGCTGCCCTGCGCCTGCGTGGGTGCAGCTTGGCCCGTGCCACTGGCGACCGCTTTGGCGACGCCCGCGGGCTCGCCCGGCGTGGCGGTGTCGCTGCCCTGCGCGCTGGCGTCGGGCGCGGTGCTGACGTCGCGTCCGGCATCGGCCTTGCTGGTTGCAGCAGTGGCGGCTTCGGCGTTGGCCGCGACCGTGCTGGTATCGGCGGCACTGGTGTCAGCGGCACTGGTGTCCTTCGCCACTGGCGCCGCCTCGGCACCGGCATCAGCGACGGCGGGCTTGGCCTCGGCAGCCGCCTCCGGCGCGGGTTGCTCGCTGAGTTGCGGGCGCGCCAGTGCCGGACGCTCCACCGCCGCCATGGCCTTGCGCGTGTCCTGCACCTTCACCGCCGACGCTTCCGGCGGTGCCACGGTGGGACGCGCCAACGCCGTTTGCGGTACCGCGTCGAGTTGCGCCTCGGCCACCTCGACGGCGGGTGCCTCGATCCGCGGTGCTTCGCGCTGCACCACCGGCATGGGCACGGTGAAGGCCGCCTGCAGGTTGACCTGCGGCGACGGTTGCGCGGGCAAGGGCACGGCCTGCATGTCGGGCACCGGCGGCGCGGCCGCCACGGTGGCGCGGATCGGCTGCACGCTGGGTGGCTCGGCACTGCGCGGCACTTTCATGTCCAGCGCAATGCTGGGCGCGCTGACCGGAGGCGGCGCTTGCGCCGGCAACGGCGGCAGCGCCAGCGAGGCCGGCAGCGACATCGGCTGGGTGCCTTCGAGCTGCGGCGGGCGCACCGCCTCGGGTTGGAATTTTGGCGGCACCGGCGGCCGCATCGACACCACGGGGGGCGTCACGCTGGGCGGCTCGGCGGCCAACGGTATCGGTTGCAACTCGGGGGCGGGGGCGGGTGTGGGCAGGCTGATCGGCGGCAGGGGCGCGGCCGCTTTGTCCGGTGTCGGTGCGCGAACCGGCGCAGGCGGGCTGACCACCGCAGGCTCGGGCACGACCTTCGCTTCGCTGACGCGCGCCAACGACGGCGCCGCCGTGCTGGCGCTGGTGTGGCGCACGGACGGACGCGTGGCCGCCGGTCGCACGCGGGCCTGGTGGCGGGGGCCGATCTCTTTGGGCGGCGTGCCGCGCACGGGCGGCGGCGGTGGCGGCTCGGGCGCGTCGATCAACCGCACCCGCAGTGCCTTTTCCTGCGATTCGGGCGGCAGCTTCACCTGGTAGGCCGGGCCCAGCACGAACACCAGCAGAAACACCACGTGCACCAGCAGCGTGCCGACGATGCCGGCGATGCGGCGACCCGTTTCGCGCGGCTCGACGCGGGTGCGCTGGCGGTAAGCGATGGCGCGGCGGGCCGCCAGCGGCGAATCCATCAGCACACGTGCCGGACGATCAGCTACAGGGCCGGCAGGTTGGTCCGAAGGCGGCAAGGGCATGGGCGCAAGTGTAGCCGGGCGCGCCGCGCCGGTGCGGCGATCAATGGGCCCTGGCGGCACCTGCGGCGCGATCGCGCAACTCGGCATCCACCGCGCGGTTCGGCGTGTCGGTGGGGCAACCCCAGGGCAACGGTTTGTTGGCCCGGTAGATCGCGATGCAGGCCTCCACGCTGGGCGGTTTCGCGGCCTTGGGGTCGGGCGCCAGCGGTTTGGATGGCGCCATGCTGAGGCGTGCGTCGCCATCCTTGGCGGACGGCGGTGGCGGTGGATTGATGCAGTCGGGAATAGGCAAGCCCACGACCGTCTTGCACTTCAGGTGGATGCCGCCGGGCAGATCCACATCCGTGTCCTTGACCACCGCATCCACCACATGCCGCAACGCGGCACCGCCCAGGGTTTCGTCCGGCGGCGGGAAATACTTGTCCAGCGAGGTGCCCTTGTACTTGATCGGATCGCTGTTCTGCATGATCCGGCGATCGCCCTGCAACGCGTGCGACACGTAACCGGGCGTTGCACTGCTGGCCGACGCGGCGGGCAGCAGCGGCTGGCCGTCGCGGTCGTACAAGGTCACCGGTTTGCGCGCCGGCGGCGTGGCGGGCAGCTGAATCGTCATCGCCCGCTTGATTGCAGGTGTTGTGCGAGCCGGCGGCTCCCGCTGCGGCAAGGACGGCACGACGGGCGGTGGCGGCGCGGCCGTTTCCAGCGGCGTGCGCGCGATGAAACGCACCTGCAGGACCTGTTGCGACTCGGCCTGAACCACGCGTCGTGGTGGCCGCAGTGCCTGCCATGCCACCAGCGCCATCACCACGTGCAGCAGCGCCACCAGGCCCAGCAACCAGCGATTCCACGGCAGCACGCGCGGTGAAACCCGCCAGTGCCGCTGCCGCAAAAGCGCCAGCGTCCCGGCGTCCAGATCGTTCCAGTCGCCACCTTTTGTCCGCTGCATGGAAGCGATAACGATGTCCCGGCCACAAAGGGATGTCGGCAGCATGGCAAACCCTGCTTGAACCCGACCCTTCCCGGACCGCCGCCGGCGCGCGTGGGTTCCCGCCGCACGGTGCGCGAAACATCGATTGATGCTGTCGTCATAACAACATGACGCAAGATAACTTCCGCCGGCGAACCATTTGGATATCGTCGATGTACCGGCGCGCGAGGCATTGGCGCTGTCACCCCGACGAGAATCCCCATGCGAACCAAAACCCTGCTTGCCCTGAGCCTTCTCGGCCTTTCTCCCCACGCTTTCGCCGCCACCGATGATTGGCCGACACGAGCGCATTTCGACGACGGCATCGAGCTCGGCGTGAAAGGCATTTTCCAGTACGACACCAACCAGTTCAGCACCGACCATTTCGACGACGCGCAAACCTGGCGGCGCCAGGTGGTCAACCTGTATGCGGCCAAGAAAGGCGTTTTCGACGCCAACGTGGGTTACGACTTCCAAGGCAACGCGTGGCAAGACGTGTTCGTGGGCGCCACCACCGGCATTGGCTATTTCCGGCTGGGCGAATTCAAGACGCCGGTGGGCATGGAGGACGGCGCCACCTCGTCCAGCGCCACCACTTTCCTGGAAACCAGCCTCGCCGGTCAGGCGGTATACGAAGGTCGACGGCTCGGCCTGGAATGGAAGTACACCGGGCTGTCGCGCTGGGCGTTTCAGTTGGCCTATTTCGGCCGCCACGACCTGAACGACGCGGCCAGCGGAAATACCGCGGCGGGCCGCGCCGTGTTCAATCCCGTGAATGAAGGCAACGAAGTCATTCACCTGGGGCTGTCCGCCTCACGCGAGGCGCGCGACGATCGCACGGCGCGCGTGCGCGCCCGGCCGGAGGTGAACCTCACCACGATCCGGCTGGTCGACACTGGCAACCTCACCGGCGTCGACCGCATCGATCGCGCCGGGCTGGAAGCGGCCTGGCTGCATGGCCCGTGGCTGGCGCAAGCCGAGTACCTCACGCTCGATGCCCATCGCAACATCGGCGCCAACTACCGCAGCGACGGCTACTACGTGTCAGGCAGCTGGCTGCTGACCGGCGAATCGCGGCGCTATCGCAACAACGCCTTCGGCGACCCGACGCCCGCCCGCGACTGGGGCGCACTGGAGTTTGCGCTGCGCTACTCCGCAGTGGACCTGGACGACGGCGTCGTGCGCGGCGGCGAGCAGCACGACTGGACCTTGGGCGTGAACTGGTACCTGCCCAAGGGATTCAAGCTGCAGGCCAACTACATCCGCGCCTGGAGCGATCGGCGCGGGGTGAGCGTGGACCCGGAGATCTTCGCGCTGCGGGCGCAACTGGCGTTTTGAGGAAAAACGCTGCTTCAGTCGCGATGCTCTTGGTTTCGTGCGGTTTTAGAGCAAAAGCATCGTGGCTGAATTCGCTTCCGCAAACATCAAGAGCATCGCGCGCAGGGTGCGCTCCTACGGCGACAGGTTGCCCTGTCTACGAAGCAGCTTGCGGTTGCAGTACGTGGCGCGCGGCCGCATCGGCTTCGCCTCGTGCGTCGAGCGAAAACGCGGTGATCAGGCGTGGTTGCACGACCAGTGATTGCCCTGGCTGCAGGCCGCGCTGGGCCACCTCGTCACTGGACATGTCCGCCTCCAGCACCTGCCCCAGCGCGGGCACATCCAGCTCGAGATGCGCCACGCCGCCGGCCAGGTAGATGTGCCGCAATTGCGCGGCCCAACCTTCCGCTGCTGGCGTCGACGACACCAGCAGATGTTCCGGGCGCACGTAGCCGATGGCGCTGCCGACGGCGTTGCCCGGCCAGGGGTCGGCACCGAGTTGCCGTTGCCCGCCGGTCAGCACGCCGTTCGCGCGCTGCAGCGGAATCCTGTTGTTCTTGCCGATGAACTCGCATACGAACGGCGTGGCCGGCTGCTGGTAGATCGCCTCCGGCGTGCCGATCTGTTCGATGCGGCCGCGGTTCATCACCGCCACGCGGTCGGCCAGTTCCAGCGCCTCCTCCTGGTCGTGGGTGACGAACACGCTGGTCAGGCCGAG
The DNA here is from genome assembly GCA_035514935.1 of Rhodanobacter sp. Taxonomy (GTDB): domain Bacteria; phylum Pseudomonadota; class Gammaproteobacteria; order Xanthomonadales; family Rhodanobacteraceae; genus Rhodanobacter. The sequence continues at coordinate 16,907 of DATJCF010000028.1, forward strand.
TTCCTCGTGCAGGTTGCGCAGCCAGCGGCGCAGTGCCACGCGCACCTGGGCGTCGAGCGCGCCGAATGGTTCGTCCAGCAACAGCAGGTCCGGCTCGACAGCCAGCGCACGCGCCAGCGCCACGCGCTGGCGCTGGCCGCCGGAAAGCTGGCTGGTATAACGCTTGCCCAGGTCGTCCAGTTGCACGCGTTTCAGCAGTCGCTGCACGCGCTCGTTGATTTCCGCGCGACTGGGGCGCGATTTGCGCGGGCGGATGCGCAGGCCGAACGCCACGTTCTCGCTCACCGTGAGGTGGCGAAACAGGGCGTAATGCTGGAACACCAGGCCGACCTTGCGCTGCCGCGCATCGACCGCCAGCAGGTCGCGGTCGTTCTGGCGCACGCTGCCGCTGTCGGGGTAATCCAGCCCCGCCAGGATGCGCAGCAAGGTGGTCTTGCCCGAGCCGGATGGACCCAGCAGTGCCAGGAATTCCCCCGGTTCGATGCGCAGGCTGACGTCGTCCAGCGCGGCAAAGCCGGCGTAACGGCGATGGAGATGAGACAGTTCAAGGGTCATGCGTTGTTTCTCAATGGCCGCGCGTCGCGCGCGCGGCTAGTTCGTCGCCGTAGCGCCATTCCAGCAGCACCTTCACCACCAGCGTCAGCAGTGCCAGCAGACCCAGCAGCGAGGCCACGGCGAAGGCGCCCATGTAGTCGTACTCGTTGTAGCGCATCTCCACTTCCAGCGGCATCGTGGTGGTCAGGCCGCGGATGTGGCCGGACACCACCGACACCGCGCCGAACTCGCCCATCGCCCGCGCATTGCACAGCAGCACGCCGTACAGCAGCGCCCAGCGGATGTTGGGCAGTGTGACGCGGAAAAACATCTGCCAGCCGCTGGCGCCCAGCGTGCGCGCGGCCTCTTCTTCCTCGCTGCCCTGTGCCTGCATCAGCGAAATCAGCTCGCGCGCCACGAACGGCAAGGTGATGAACACCGTCGCCAGCACCAGCCCGGGCACCGCGAAAATGATCGTGACGCCATGGTCGGAAAGCCACGGTCCGAACCACCCCTGCGCGCCGAACAGCAGCACGTAAACCAGGCCGGCGACCACCGGCGATACCGAGAACGGCAGGTCGATGAACGCGCCCAGCAGCGCCTTGCCGCGAAATTCGAAACGCGTCATCGCCCACGCCGCCGCCACGCCGAACACCAGGTTCAGCGGCACCGCGATGATCGCCACCAGCAAGGTCAGCTTGATCGCCGACACCGTCTCCGGCTGCGCCAGCACCTCCATGAACGCGGCCGCGCCCTTGCTCAGCGCCTCGATGAATACCGCCGCCAGCGGCAGCAGCACCAGCACGACCATGAACACCATCACCAGCGCGATCAGCGTGCCGCGCAGCAGGCGATGACGCCAACTCAGCGGGCGACTTGCATGCAGGCCACTCATGCGCCGCGCTCCGCCCAGCGCCCGCTCCAGCGCTGCAACAGTGCGATGGCCACCAGCAGCAACAGCGAAAAGCCGAGCATCACCGTGCCCAGCGCGGCGGCGCCGGCGTAGTCGAATTGCTCAAGCTTCTGCACGATCAGCAGCGGTGCGATTTCCGAGCGCAGCGGGATATTGCCGGCAATGAAGATCACCGAGCCGTACTCCCCCACGGCCCGCGCCAGCGCCAGCGCGAAGCCGGTGAGCAGGGTCGGCAACAGCGCCGGCACGATCACCCGCACGAAGGTTTGCAGACGGGTGGCACCCAGGCTTTCGGCGGCTTCTTCCACGTCGCGATCCAGTGTTTCAAGCACCGGCTGCAGCGTGCGCACCACGTAGGGAAAGCCCACGAAAATCATCGCCACCAGCACGCCGGCCGGCGCGTACGCGATCTTGATGCCCAGCGGCAACAGGTATTGCCCGAGCCAGCCGTTGGGCGCGTAGATCGCGGTCAACGCGATGCCGGCCACGGCGGTGGGCAGGGCGAACGGCAGATCCACCAGCGCGTCGATCAGCCGCCGCCCGGGGAAGCGGTAGCGCACCAGCACCCAGGCCACCAGCAAACCGGCCACCGCGTTGAACAGCGCCGCGAGCAGCGCACCGCCGAAACTCAGCTTCAACGCGGCCAGCGTGCGCGGCGCGGAAAGCAGTTGCAGCCAGCCGTCCATATCCAGCGCCGACGCCTTCCACACCAGCGCCGCCAGCGGCAACAGCACGATCAGCCCGAGATACGTCAGCGCGTAGCCCAGGCTGATGCCGAAGCCGGGCAACACCCGTCGTCGTTTGTGACCCATCCGTCAGCTGCCCGGACCGATCTGGTCGAACACGCCGCCATCCGCGAAGAAGCGCTTTTGCGCCACGCGCCAGCCACCGAAGGTGTCGTCGATGGTGAACAGCTTCAGCTTGGGAAACTGATGGCTATACCTGGCTTCCACCGAGGCCAGCCGCGGGCGGTAGAAATTCTTGGCGATGATTTCCTGCGCCGCGGGCGTGTAAAGGAATTTCAGGTAGGCCTCGGCCACTGCCTGTGTGCCGTGTTTCTGCACGTTCTTGTCGACCAACGCCACCGGCGGTTCGGCCAGGATGCTGACGGAGGGCGCCACGATCTCGAAGGCGCCCTTGCCCAGCTCCTTCTGCGCCAGGAAAGCCTCGTTTTCCCATGCCAGCAGCACGTCGCCCACACCGCGTTGCACGAAGGTGTTGGTGGCGCCGCGGGCGCCGGTGTCGAGCACAGGCACGTGCTTGAAAAGCTCCTTCACGAAGGCCTTCGCGGTGGCATCGCTGCCGCCGGGCAGCTTCAGCGCATAGCCCCAGGCCGCCAGGAAATTCCAGCGCGCGCCGCCGGAGGTTTTCGGGTTGGGCGTGATCACCTGCACACCCGGCTTGATCAGGTCGTTCCAGTCATGGATGCCCTTGGGGTTGCCCTTGCGCACCAGGAACACGATGGTCGAGGTGTACGGCGTGGAGTTGTCGGGCAGCCGTTTCTGCCAGTCCTGGGCCAGCAGGCCGCGATCGGCCAGCGCATCGATGTCGGAGGCCAGCGCCAGCGTCACCACATCGGCCGGCAAGCCGTCCACCACCGAGCGCGCCTGCTTGCCGGAGCCGCCGTGCGACATCTGGATCGCCGCCTTGTCGTCCGGGTGACTGGCGTTCCATTGCGCCAGGAAGGCGCTGTCCACATCGCGATACAACTCGCGGGTGGGGTCGTAGGACACGTTGAGCAGGGTCGCGGCGGCGACGGTCCCGACCAGGGTCGTTCCGGTCAGCAACACGGCGGCGAGCAAGAGCAGCGATGATCGTTTCATGGCGCCTCCACAGGGGTTGGGGGACTGAAGCGTATCGGGGCCTTTCCGGCCCCGCGAAATGGTCAAAGGCGATGACGATATGCCGCCGTGCACGGTGCGTGCCTGATCGGGAGATGAATGCAATCACGTCGCCGGTTAAGGTTCCGCTAGGAACGCGCAGCGATGGAAGCTGGCGCACCGTACCCGTTTTTGCAGCCATGTCGCGCGTCGTCCCTGCAGTGCAGCTTGACCGGACAAGCGCTTCGCTCAAGTCTAGGCGGGCGGCATCTGCCGCTTCCGCCATGACCGTCCTCGCTGCGTGCGGGCGATGCGCGACCATGACGGCCCGCCATCGTCAGCCGCCAGCGCGGCCTCATGCGGCGCCGTTATGCCATGAGGCCACGCCCTTTCTGGGAGGGTCGCATCGTGTCGCATTCCACGGAACACATCCGCAACATCGCCTTGACCGGGCACGCGGCAGCGGGCAAAAGCACGCTGCTGGAAGCCTTGCTGCTGGCCGGCGGCTCGATCCAGTCGCCCGGCAGCATCGAGCGCGGCAATACCGTTTCCGACAGCGACACGCAGGAAAAAGCCCGCGGCCATTCCATCGACAACTGCGTGGCCAGCGTCGACCACGGCGACTGCCACCTCAACCTGATCGACACCGCCGGCTACGACGATTTCCGCGGCGGCACCCTGTCCGCGCTGGCGGCGGTGGAAACCGCGGCGATCGTGGTGAACGCCGTCAACGGCATCGAACACGGCACCCGCCGCATGATGCTGCACGCGCGCCAGCGCGGCCTGGCACGCATGCTGGTGATCAACAAGATCGATTTCGACGGCGCCGATCTGGCCACATTGGTGGACGCGTTGCGCCAGGAATTCGGCACCGAATGCCTGCCGGTGAACCTGCCCGCCGGGCACGGCAGCCGCGTGCTGGACTGTTTTTTCCACAAGGACGGCGCCACCGATTTCTCCTCACTGGCCGAGGCGCACCAGCGCATCATCGACCAGGTCGTGGAGATCAGCGAAACCACGATGGACGTCTATCTGGATGCCGGCGAGGCCGCGCTCACGCCGCAACAGTTGCACGACGCGTTCGAGCAATGCCTGCGCGAGGGGCATCTGGTGCCGATCTGTTTCGTCAGCGCCCGCACCGGCGCGGGCGTACGCGAGTTCCTGGAGCTGGCCGGACGACTGCTGCCGAATCCGGCCGAGGGCAACCCGCCGCCATTCGTGCGCGCGGACGGCACGCCGTTGTCCATCAGCGCCGACCCCGCCGGTCACGTGGTGGCCGACGTGTTCAAGATCGTCAACGACCCGTTCGTGGGCAAGCTGGGCGTTTTCCGCGTGTGGCAGGGCACGGTGCGCCGCGACAGCCAGCTGCTGATCGACGACAACCACAAGCCGTTCAAGGTCGGCCACCTGCTGCGGCTGCAGGGCAAGACGCATGTGGAAATCGAGACCGCCATTCCGGGCGACATCGCGGCGGTATCCAAGGTGGAGGACATCCACTTCGACGCCGTGCTGCACGATTCCCACGACGAGGATGCCATCAGTCTCGCACCGCTGGCATTCCCGTCACCGATGTTCAGCCTGGCGGTGCGGACGCGGCACAAGGGCCACGAGCAGAAGCTGTCCAACGCGCTGGCACGACTGGCCGAGGAAGACCCCTGTTTCCGGGTGGAACATCACAAGGAACTCAATGAAACGGTGATCCGCGGGCTCTCCGAATTGCACCTGAAAGTGATGCTGGAACGCATGCGCGAGCGCTACGACGTGGAGGTGGACACGCACCCGCCACGCATCGCCTACCGCGAAACCATCGCCGCCAGCGCCGATGGCCATCACCGGCACAAGAAGCAGACCGGCGGCGCCGGTCAGTTCGGCGAGGTGTTCCTGCGGGTCGAGCCGTTGGCACGCGGCGCCGGTTTCGAGTTCGTCGACGAAGTGAAAGGCGGTGTGATCCCCGGCCAGTTCCTGCCGGCCATCGAGAAAGGCGTGCGCCAGGCGATGGAGCACGGCGCCATCGCGGGCTTTCCGCTGCAGGACCTGCGGGTGACCGTCTACGACGGCAAGCACCACGCCGTGGACTCGAAGGAGGTGGCCTTCATCAGCGCCGGCCGCAAGGCGTTCATCGATGCCGTGGGCAAGGCCAGACCGATCGTGCTGGAGCCGATCGTGAACGTGGAAGTGGCCGTGCCCGAGCACCATGTCGGCGACGTCACCGGCGCCCTGGCCGCCAAGCGCGCACGCATCCTGGGCACGGATACGCAACGCGGCGGCGAGCGCGTGATCAAGGCGCAGGCACCGCTGGCAGAACTGACCGACTACCCCACCGAACTGAAATCGATGACCGGCGGCCGCGGCCGCTACAGCCTCGACCTGAGCCACTACGAAGCCGTGCCGCCGGCCGTGCAGAAGCAGCTCGGCGAAAGCTGGAAACCGCATGCCGAAGAGGATTGAAGCGAGCGCGACATCTGCAGGAGCGCACCCTGTGCGCGATGCTTTTCCCGCAAGACATCGCGCACAGGGTGCGCTCCTGCAGGGGTTTTACGCCGCGCGGCGGCGCTTGGGTTTCAGCAAGGTCCCCGTGCAATGGGGCGAACCGCACAGGCACTGCCACAGCTTCTTCAGCCGCGGGGTATGCGGCGCGTCCAGCACGATGCCGTAGTCGTAGGTGAGCTCCTCACCCGGCTTGATCTTGCGCAGCGCCTCGATCACCACCTTGTCGCGGCGACGATCGCCAGCGGCGCTTTCCTCCACCAGCGCGCGGCAATTGGGTGCGCAGCTGTGGTTGATCCAGCGCGCGCTGTTGCCGCCCTGGCTGGCGTCGATGATGTAGTCGTCGTTCAACGTGAACAGGAAGGTGTGCCCGGTTTCGCCACCATCGCCATACAACTCGTCCGCCTCGGCATGCGTCAACAACTTGCCTTTGTACTCGACGATTTCCTCGCCCCGGGCAATCGTGTCGGCAGCGAAAACGCCATTGCCGTGGATGGGGGAACGGCGGGCGACGAAACGTCGTGGCATGGAATGGAACCTGCGGGGGAAAAGAAACATGATGCCTGTTTGCGCCTGGCCAATAAACATCGCACTGGCGTGCGCACGGCCAAACATGGTTAGAATCAGAGTTCAAACGATCGTTTGGAGAATCTGCAATGTCCGTATTGCGCTGGATCGTCCCCGCCCTGTTGTGCCTGGCGCTGGTCGCCTGCGGGCCGCCGAAGAAAAGCGTGTTTCCGCCGACGGTCACCGTGCAGCAGCTGACGGTGCTTCCCGGCGGGCAGTGGCAGCTGACGGTGCGCATCCAGAACAACAGTTACTCCAGCATGGATTTCAGCGTGCTGGAAGGCAGCATGCAGGTGGCCGAGCTGATGCCGATCCGGCTGCATGCCAGCTTCAAGCGGGACATTCCGGCGTTTGCCGGCGACGTGATCCAGCTTGACGTGCTGCCCACCGCAGCGATGACCCAGACGCTGCAAGCTGTCGCCGCCAAGGGCAGCCGTGGGTCGCTGGCCTATCGCATCGGCGGCAGCGCCCGCGCCCAACCCGAGCAGGAAGGCGCACCGCGCGACTTCGATTTCAGCGGCAAGGACTGGCTGTCACCCGTCCCCGGCATGCCCGGCACCTTCCGCTGACACCTCCTTCCAAGGAACCGACATGACTGCCTACAAAGCCCCCCTCGATGACCTGCGCTTCACGCTTTTCGACGTCCTTGGCGCGGAACAGACCCTGCTGTCACTGCCAGGCGGCGACGCCCACAGCCGCGACCTGCTGGACGCGGTGCTGGAGGAGGCCGGCCGCCTCAGCGAACAGCTGCTGGCGCCGACCAACGGCCCGGCCGACGCCGAGGGCTGCCACTACGACAAGGCCACCCAGACGGTGACCACACCGAAGGGCTTCAAGGAAGCGTTCAAGGCCTTCGCCGAAGGCGGCTGGACCGGCCTGACCAATCCCGAGATCTACGGCGGCCAGGCGCTGCCCGGCGTGCTCGGCACCGCCACCACCGAGATCTTCCAGTCCGGCAACCTGGCCTGGAGCCTGTACCCGCTGTTGTCCGAAGGCGCCACCCACGCGATGGCAATGCACGGCGAGGAATGGCAGCGCGAGCGCTTCATGAAACCGATCGTGGCCGGCCGCTGGACCGGCACCATGTGCCTCACCGAACCGCAGGCCGGCTCCGACCTGGGCCTGCTGAAGACCCGCGCCGAACCGGCCGCGGCAGATGCGGACGGCCACGCCGTCTACAGGATCAGCGGCACCAAGATTTTCATCAGCGCCGGCGAACATGACCTCAGCGAAAACATCGTGCACCTGGTGCTGGCGCGCCTGCCCGACGCACCGGAAGGCAGCCGCGGCATCTCGATGTTCATCGTGCCGAAGTTCAAGCTCAACGCCGACGGCACGCCGGGCCAGCGCAACACCGTGGCCGCCGGCGCGATCGAGCACAAGATGGGCATCCACGCCTGCTCCACCTGCGTGATGAACTTCGACGGCGCCGAGGGTTACCTGATCGGCAAGCCGCACAAGGGCCTGCCCGCGATGTTCACCATGATGAATGCGGCGCGTCTTTCCGTCGGCGTGCAGGGCCTGGCGCTGGCCGAGCGCGCACTGCAGAACAGCCTCAACTACGCCCGCGAGCGGCTGCAGTCGCGCTCGCTGTCCGGCGCGAAATTCCCCGACAAGCCGGCCGACAACCTGCTGGTACAGCCGGACGTGCGCCGCATGCTGCTGACCCAGCGCGCCTTCGTCGAAGGCGCGCGCGCGCTGGTGCTGTACACCGCGCTGCAGACCGACATCGAGCATCGCGCCACCGACGAAGCGGCGCGGCAGAAGGCCGGCGAGCTGGTCGCGTTCCTGATCCCGATCGCCAAGGGCATGACCACCGAGCTGGCGCAGGAGTGCACCAAGGAAGCGCTGCAGATCTACGGCGGCCACGGCTACATCGCCGAGAACGGGATGGAGCAGTTCGTCCGCGACGCCCGTATCATCACCTTGTACGAAGGCACCACCGGGATCCAGGCCGCCGACCTGCTGGGCCGCAAGATTCTCCAGCTGCAGGGTGTGGGCGCGAAGCATTTCCTGCAGGAGATCAGTGCGTTCTGCCAGCAGCACAGTGCCGACGCCGCGCTGCGCAACCTGATCGGCCCGCTAGCCATCGCCACCAGGGAATGGAGCGACCTCACCGTGAGCCTGGCCCAGCGCGTGGCGGCCAACCCGGAGGAACTCGGCGCCGCGGCAACCGACTATCTGTACTACTCCGGCTACGTCACCCTCGCCTACCTGTGGGCGCGCAGCGTGGCCGCCGCCGAAACCGGCACGCAGTCCGCCGCGTTCAAGCAGGCCAAGCGCGACACCGCCGCGTTCTACTTCGCCCGCATCCTGCCGCGCACGCTGATGCACAAGGCGGCGATCGAAGCCGGCGTGGACACGCTGCCCGCGATCGACTGATCCATCGCAGGTATTCGGCATGACAAAGGCCCGGGGTGATCTCGGGCTTTTTTTCGACTGGGGCGAATTCCCCGGCGCCCGCTACGGCATCCGCCTCACCGTCTCCAATTGCAGCCGAAGAATCCGGCGCAGTTCCAGGATCGCCGCCGGGGTTTCCTGCACGCTGTGCCAGGAGGGTATGGCCAGTTCGGAATCGGCGCCGTCGAGATGGGCGCTCTTGTACGGCACCACGCCGTCGCTGCTGTCCTGCAGCGGCCCCTCGTTTTTATAGACGCCAACGATGGTGTGGTAATGCACGCGCGGCGAAATCGGCAATCCGGCCGAAGCGATGATGAACGGGTCGGCGTCGCTGAGGTTGTCGATGCTGTTGGGGATGCGCAGCAGCGGCGCGTTGCTGCTCTCCTCGCCATCGTTCTTGATCAGTTCGGTGAGGCTGGCCATTTCCTTCAGCACGCCGACCGGCAGGCGGATCAGGTTGCCGATCCAGCGCGCCAGCCGATGCTGCGCGTAAGGCGTGCCACGATGCGGCGAGGCGAGGAAGACGGCGCGATCCACCTGCGGCATCGGGGTGAACTGCAGGTAGCGGCTGAGCCGCGCGCGAAAGCGTGCGCGCTTTGCCGCCGGCAGGTTCGGGCGCAATGGAATCAGGTCCCACAGCTTGTCGCCGCTGGAGGACACCAGCAGCCGCGCGATGACGCCGCCCATGCTGTGCCCGATCAGGGTCATGTCGCGCGAGGCACGCGCCGTGCCGGTGGGGTCGTAGTGGTGCAGCGTGGCATCCAGCGCCTTGCGGATGTTGGCAAGATTGACGGCAACCGGCGCATTGGTCGGGTAGTAGACCTCCCACACCTGGTAGTTGCGGCGCAGCGCCTCGTCGCCCATCACTTCGTTGGCGACATTGATCCACGCCTCCGGGCTGCTGGCCAGGCCGTGCAGCATCACCACCACGAGACGGTTCGGATCGTACGGCTGCATCAGCAGCACGCGCGGGGTCTGGATGCCGCCCTCGCGCCCCAGCAGCGAGCGGATCGACTGGCTGGCGAAGCCCGAGCGCGCCAGCCACACGCCATAGGCGGCGGTGAAGTTGGCG
>DATJCF010000029.1:0-7638 GCA_035514935.1 Rhodanobacter sp.
GCCGAAGATGTCGGTATAGGTGGGTTTGGCCGCCGCGGCCTTCTTGGTCAGCCCGGCTTGCGGATCGAACGGCCCCACCGCGTGGTATTTGATCTGCGCCTCCTCGGCGGGCGCGTAACCCTTGCCCTTGGTGGTGATCACATGCAGCAGTTGCGGGCCGGGCAGTTGCTTGACCGTTCGCAGCGCCTGCAGCAGCTGCGGCATGTTGTGGCCGTCGATCGGGCCGGTGTAGTGGAAACCCAGCTCCTCGAACAATGTGCTGGGCACGAACATGCCCTTGGCGTGTTCCTCCCAGTTCTTGAACAGGCGCCCGAAGAACGACTGTTTCGGGATCGCCCGCTTGGCCCGCTCGCGCCACTCGTTGAGCCGCTGGCTGGCCATGGCGCGGGCCATCATCTTGGTCAGCGCGCCCACGTTCTCGCTGATCGACATGCCGTTGTCGTTGAACACCACCAGCATGTCCGGCTCGACATCGCCGCCGTGGTTGAGCGCTTCGAACGCCATGCCCGCGGTCATCGCGCCATCGCCGATCACCGCCACCACCTTGCGATGGTCGCCCTGGCGCTGCGCGGCGATGGCCATGCCCAGCGCGGCCGAGATCGAGGTGGACGAATGGCCCACGCCGAAGGTGTCGTACTCGCTTTCGGCGCGGCGCGGGAAGGGCGCCAGGCCATCCTTCTTCTTGATCGTGGTGATGCGGTCGCGGCGGCCGGTAAGGATCTTGTGCGGATAGCACTGGTGGCCCACGTCCCATACCAGGCGGTCGTGCGGCGTGTCGAACACGCGATGCAGCGCCACAGTCAGCTCCACCACGCCCAGACCGGCGCCGAAATGGCCGCCCGAGCTGGCGACCGATTCGATCAGGTACTGGCGCAGTTCGTCCGCCACGGCGGGCAACTCGTCGTCGGCCACGCGGCGCAGGTCCGCCGGGGTCTCGATCGCGGCGAGATGGGGGTAATGGGAAAGGTCGTTCATCGGCGTATTGTTGGGCCAGCGGCGAAGTGGGGCAAGCGTGGGGCCGTGAAAATCCCCTGCACAAGCGCACACTCCTGCACGTTTGGCACACGATCGTCGCGGCAAGCTGGCGCCGACCCGGGCACCGGTACTTGAATCATGAGCAAGGTTTCGCAATCGTTCCGCCATTTCGCCGAGGCGACGGCGCGCTATTCAGGCAAGCCGGGCGCCTTCCTGTGCGCCGCCGGCATGATCGTGGTGTGGGCGGCCACCGGGCCGCTGTTCGGCTTTGGCGACACCTGGCAACTGGTGATCAACACCGGCACCACGATCATCACGTTCATGATGGTGTTCCTGATCCAGAACAGCCAGAACCGCGACAGCGCGGCGTTGCAGATCAAGCTGGACGAACTGATTCGCGCCACCGCCGCCCATAACGGCCTGCTCGACGTGGAAAACCTGGACGAGGACGCGCTGGAACGCATCCGCGAGAACTACCGCAAGCTCGGCGCCCGGCTCGGCGATGAAGCCAAAACCGCCAGCAGAAGACACCAGCAGGCGGAAGCGACGCAGGAAAAAGAGGAGGCATGCGAGGAGTTGGACGAGATCGATCAGGAGCTGCGCGACCACCACGAGGCGGAAGCCGCGGATGAACCGTCGCCGGCCGAGGCCGGGAAGGCGGAAGGGAAGCCCGCCGAGACACCGTCAACGACAGGCTAGGCGGCGTTCAATTCGGCCATCGAACCGCGCCGGCTGCGCGGCAGGTGGCTGACCAGAAACTCCATCTGGTCGGCCAGGATGTTGCGGTTGGACAGAATCAGGTGCTCCACCCAGCTGGGCCGGTACGGCACCGCCAGCAGCGGCATGTTGGCCTGCTGTGGCGTGCGGTTGCTCTTTTTCAGGTTGCAGGCCACGCAGGCGCTGACCACGTTCTCCCATTCGTCCTTGCCCTGGCGCGACAGCGGCAGCACGTGGTCGCGGGTGAGCTCGGCGCGGATGAAGTGGTTGCCGCAGTACAGGCACAAGTGGCGATCGCGCGCGAACAGGGCGGTGTTGGTCAGCGCCGGCGCCGGGTCCACCGCGTGGTCGCGGCAGTGGCCGGTGCTGGCGACGATCGGGTGCAGGTGCAGCAGGCTTTGCGCGCCGCGCAGGCGGTTGATGCCGCCGTGGACGGTCAGGCAGGGGTCGCCCAAGGTCCAGGCCACGGCCTCGCGGACGTACAGGCAGACGGCGTCCTGCCAGCTGATCCAGTCCAGGATGCGGCCGGATACGTCCAGCGACAGCACCCGGGTTGTCTGGAGATCAGGCTGATTCGTCACTTCCATCAGCATGTACGGATTCCTTCAGCGGTAGCGAAAGAGCGTTTGCGCGATGCAGTCGGCAGCCAGCATAGACCAAATGCCCCTTCCATCGCGTGCAAGCCACTGTCTCTACAAGGGCTTGCCCCGATTCCCGGCGTGCATCGGCGCTGATATAGTTGCCCATCAACACAGACCCCGACGCCGGGTTTGGTAGGGGGCGCTTCGGTGGCGACCCCGGCACGGCGGGGCTAGAGGTAAGCAACGTGGCTGAAGTCCTTTTCTACGAGCGCCCGGTTCCGCTCAATCGCAACGAACACAAGAATCTGCGGTTGAAACCCCTGGAGAGCCTGAAATTCGCGCTCAATGCGCATTCGGTGCCCTTGACCGGTGCTGAATTCGCCGTGGCGGCGCGCGACGTGATGATCGTGTTCGGCGGCAAGAGCATGGCCGAGGCCGGCCCGATGGCGGTGCTGGGCCTGCGCGAGAACGAAAATCTCTATGTGGACGCCGAGGGCCGGTGGGAGAAGGACGCCTACATTCCGGCGTTCGTGCGTCGCTATCCGTTCGTGCTGGCCGAGAAGCCGGCCGGCGCCGAGGGCGATGATTTCACCGTATTCCTGGATGAGGCCTACAGCGGCTTCAACCCCAGCGAAGGCGAGCGTCTGTTCCAGGAAGACGGCACCAACAGCGAGATGCTGACCAAGGCGATCGGTTTCCTGGGCGAGTTCCAGGACCAGGTGTCGCGTACCAAGTGGTTCATGGAGCAGCTCGTCAAGCACGACCTGCTGGAATCGCGCAGCCTGCGGCTGGAGAAGGGCGGCAAGACGATCAACCTCAACGGCCTGTTCATGGTCAACGAGGACAAGCTGCGCGCGCTGGACGCAGCTGTCACGCAGGAGCTGCTGGTCAGCGGCGCGATGGGCTGGATCTACGCGCACCTGATTTCGCTGATCAACATCGATCGCGTGGCCCAGCGCCTGAGCCAGCGCGAGCTGGCCGAAGCGGCCAACAAGACAACCAACTGAGTGACCTGCGCCCGAACCGAACGGTTCGGGCGCCACCTTCCCCCGCGACCCGCGGGGAGGATCAGCGGGCTTTCGCTTCCTCTGCGCAGCGGGGGGGAAGGAACAGCCGCGTTATCGGGTAGCTGCTCAGCCCACGGGCTTGGCAAGGCGCAACAGGTCCGTGGCATAGCCCGCCGCCGCATACAGCGCCCGCGCGCGCTCGTTGCCGGGGAAAACCGCCAGCGTCAGCAGGTGGCAATCGTGTTCCGCCGCCCACGTTTCGGCATGCGCAAGCAAAGCCTTGCCCACGCCCGTGCCCTCATGCGTCGAGGCGACGGCCAGATCCGAAATGTGGCAGTTGCTGTGCCCGGTGAAGAAATCCACCGTGCGTTGCAGGTGGATGAATCCGGCCCGCTCGCCGTCGGCGTCCTCGGCCACGAACAGGTAGCTGTTGGGTGGCTGGTCGTCCAGATGCCGCAACAGGTCGCGCCGGATCCCGCCGGTGCATGCCTCCCTGCGCCGCCACGGCGGCAGCGCGAAATTCACGAAGCGGGAGACCTGCGCAAGGATGAAATCACCGTCTTCCTCTTCGGCCAGGCGGATCAGCAGGCTGGTGTCGGTCATGGGTCGATCAGGCGGGACTGAAGCTGTCGTTTCTACACCTTGCCGCCGCAGCGCGGTAGCCCGTGCGGTGTGGGTTATCTTGAAAAGGCCGCTGCCGCGACGGATCGTCCGGTGAATCATCGAAACCCATCCAGCCAGGGAGCTTTTCATGTCGACCACCCGCCGCCTCCACATCAAGCCCGAAGCCGACGTGGCGTTTTCGCAGGGCATGGGTGACATCCAGCGCGATCTGAACCTGCCGTCGGCGTTTCCGCCGGCAGTGGAGGCGGCTGCCGCAGCGGCGGCCGCCCAACCGCGCTGGCCGTCGCTGGATCGCAGCGGGATCGCCCTGGTCACGATCGACCCTGCCGGCGCGATGGATCTGGACCAGGCCATGTACGTGGAGCGCACCGAGGGCGGCTACCGCGTGTACTACGCGATTGCCGATGTGGCCGCCTTTGTCAGCGCGGGCGACCCGGTTGATCTGGAGGCGCATCGGCGCGGCGAGACGTTGTATGGCGGCCAGACGAAGATTCCGTTGCACCCCAAGGTGCTGTCCGAGGACGCCGCGTCCCTGCTGCCGGATCAGCTGCGCCCCGCACTGTTGTGGACGATCGAGCTGGACCACACCGGCGAGGGCATCGCCGTCGACGTGCGGCGGGCGAAGGTGCGCAGTCGGGCCAGGCTCGATTACGACGGCGTGCAGAAGCTCATCGATGCGGGCACGACCGATCCGATGTGGGCGGTACTGCGCGAAATCGGCGAGCTGCGTCGTCGGCGCGAGGTTTCCCGTGGCGGCGTGAGCCTGCCGCTGCCGGAGCAGGAGGTCGGCGTGGTGGATGGTCGATGGGAGCTGGCCTTCCGCGCGCGCCTGCCGCTGGAAGACTGGAACGAACAGATCTCGCTGCTGACCGGCATGGCCGCCGCGCATCTGATGGTGCAGGCCGGGGTCGGCATCCTGCGCACGCTGCCGCCGCCCGATCCACGCTCGATCGAACGCTTGCGCGTGACGGCGCGGGCGCTGGCCATCGACTGGCCGGCCGCGCTCGACTACCCCGGCTTCATCCGTTCGCTGGACCCGTCCAAAAGCCTGCACGTGGCGATGCTCACCGCCTGCACCAGCGTGTTGCGCGGGGCCGGCTACGCCACCTTCAACGGCGCCGTGCCGGAGCAGTCGATGCATTCGGCGCTGGCCGCGCAATACACCCACGCCACCGCACCGTTGCGGCGGCTGGTGGATCGTTACACCGGCGAGATCTGCGTGGCCCTGTGCGCGGGGCAACCCGTGCCGGCATGGGTGCTGGCGGCGTTGCCCGGGCTGCCGGCGACCATGCAGTCCTGCGGTCGTCGCGCCGGCCAGTACGAAAGCGCGGTGCTCAACCTGGCCGAGGCGGTGGTACTGGCGTCGCGGGTGGGTGAAGTTTTTCCGGGGGCCGTCGTGGAGGTGGATCACGAGGACCCGCACAAGGGCACGGTCATCGTGCGCGAACCGGCGATCGAGGCCGGCGTTTCCGGCGCCGACGCGCTGCCACTGGGTGCCGACGTCGAGGTGAGCCTGGTCGAGGCCGATCCGGTCAGGCGGGTGACGCGTTTCGCGCTGAACAGCTGAACAAGACGTCGGGGTCGATCACGGCGTGCGTTCGCGGATGGCCCGCGAGAAGTCGTCTGCCGCTTGCGTGCTTCTGGCCCGGTCGGTGATCCGGCTGCGTTCGCGCAACACATCCACCGGCACGCTGCGATCCACCGCACCCACCTTGTGCAGGTATTCCGGCAGGTAGCCGGTGAGCAGCAGGCGGATGTCCCACGGCAGGCCCGACGCGATCTGCCGGGCCATGTCGTAGACGATCGTGGTGCAGTTGGACGTGAGCGTGTTGTAGAACGCCGGCGTCGTCGCCAGGTGGTTGGCGGCGCGCACATAGGACAGGAACAGCGCACGCATCGCGGGCTTGTCCATGCGCAGCGGGTACAGGTAATCGTCCTCGCCGCGCACGTTGGTGCGCACGCGGATGATGTCGCGTTCGTCGGCGGCTACCAGGGTGGTCTCGAACCGCTTGAAGAAGCCGCCGACCGGCGAGTACTGCTCGTGGCGCTCGCGGCGGATCTCCACCGAGAACACCACGTGGCGGCCATCGTCGAAGCCGAACGAGATCATCGCGTGGGCAATCGCCTGGCTGCCCCAGTACGACAGCACGGCGTCGGCCGTGGCGAGGTGGTCCAGATCGTAGCGGCGGGTTTCCCAATGCGCGTCGTAGTCGGTGTTGCTGCGCCAGGCGAAGTCGCGCACGTTGTGCAGCACGACCTGGTTGCCCTCGATGCGGCCCGTGAGCGGGCGCGACACATCGTCGGCCCAGTCGCGCAGATTGGATGGCGCGATGCTGCTCCACCAGAGCAGCAGCAGCGCGTACAGCGCCAGGTAGATGCCCGCCGAAAGCCAGCTGCGACGGCTGATCGCGATGCCGGCCAGCACGATCACCACCAGCGACCAGACCACGCTGCCCAGGGTCTTCACCACGGTGCCGCCCGGCAACTGGTACCACAGGGCCAGTGCGCCCCACGCGCCCGAGCACAGCGTGGCCAGGGCGAGCAGACTGACCATCAACATCCGCGCGATCATCCTGATTCTCTGCTTCATCATGTCTCGGGCCAGCGGTCGATCGCACCAGCGTGCGGCTTCGGCCTCGGCAAGGCAATCCGTGCACGCGTCGCGGCTACACTCGGCCGATGAGCGAAGCGATGCACCTTTCCCTGCCGGTCCGGGGTCGCGTGATGGCGCGTTGCGCCCTCGTCGCGCTGCTGCTGTGCCTCAATGCCTGCGCGATGGTCGGGATGAGCCGCGTCAAGCACAACGACTATGCCAACGAACGGCGTGCCGACGTGATCGGCGCCGCCCGCCTGAGTGACGGCACGGTGCAGGCGCTCAACGTGGTGGCCTTGACCGTCGACAGTTGCCAGCACGAGTTTGTCGATTGCACGGACACCGTCGCGCATTCGCCCGGACTGACCGATGAGCAGCGACTTTCGGCACTGTCCGAACTGTGGATGGGCAAGGCCATCCGCACCGATCACGCGAAGAAAAACCTGTCGATGGACGCGGCGACCCTCGACGCGTACCTGCAGTCCGCGCGTTATGCCTATGCCTATTTGTTCTACACCGAGCGCCCGCTGGCCGAGCGCGCGTTCGACCTGCGCCAGGTGCAGGTGATCGGTTTCTACAACTACGCCGTACAGCGCGCCGTGAGCAGGTTTTTCGAGGCCTTGCCGCAGTTGGGCCCGCAATGGACGCAAACCGAGCTGGCCGGCTGGAAGGTGTTGCGGCCACAGACCGACCTGCGTCTGGCCGACGGCGCATGGGTGCCGGCCGAACTGATTCCGGCCGCCGGCCTGCGCTTCCATGGCCTGCGCAACGTCTACCGGCGCGACGGTTTCGGTTCGGACTTCGTCGCCGCCACGCCACCCCACGCACCTGGCAATGACGTGGCGTGGCGCGATCCGGATTACGTATCGATGACCGGCGCGCTGATGTTCGACGGCGATACGCTGGCCGAGGTGCTGGCGACACGGCAGGTGCAACTGGTGGTGCGCGACCCGTATCGCGATGACACCCTCACGATCGCCGGCCGCAGCGTGCCGCTGGGCGCCAACTTCACCGCCGCCTATGGCGTGTGGCTGGCGCGCTCGGGCTTCGCCAGCCAGTCGATCCGCTCGCTGCTGGGGCGCGAGGGCGGCATCCAGACCCCGCGCGTGCTGCTGATGCAGCCGTACGATCCGAACCGTCT
>DATJCF010000030.1:0-3901 GCA_035514935.1 Rhodanobacter sp.
GGCCGTGCAACCGACGCAGCAATGCTTCAGCCTCACCACGCTCGCTGCCGATGGACTCGAATCCCTGCCCAGCCCCGCCACCTGCGTCGGCCCGGTGCAGCGCCTTGCCGGCACCTGGCCACGCATGTGGACAGCGCCGACCGACGGCCGCTTCCAGGCCACCTTGATCTACGCCAACGATCACGGCCCGATCAACACCGGCATCACCGCCGCGGTGAAGAACCTGGTCGTCGCGTGCAAGGGTGTACCGGTGCAGACAAGGCCCCTGGTGATGCCGCACAGTGTCGGCATGCAGCCATCCACCGATGTCACTTTCGACGCATCCGCGGGCACGCCTTGCAGCTTTTCGATCAACCAGGGGTTCAACATGAGTTTCCTGCGCAACTTCGCCCACTACACCGGCGGGCAGGGTGGCATCGAGGGACCCTTGAATGAAGCGCGCATGGGCGATCTGCTGATCGCGCCGCTGACCAGGACCACACCATGAGCAAAAAGCCCGAGCTGTCGTTCTGGCAGATATGGAACATGTGCTTCGGTTTTCTGGGCATCCAGTTCGGCTTTGCGCTGCAGAACGCCAACGTCAGCCGCATCTTCCAGACGCTGGGCGCGGACGTCACCGACATACCCGCGCTGTGGATCGCCGCGCCGCTCACCGGCCTGCTGGTGCAGCCGATCGTGGGCTACTGGTCCGACCGTACCTGGAACCGGCTGGGCCGACGCCGGCCGTATTTCCTGGCCGGCGCGGTGCTGGCCACACTGGCGCTGCTGGCGATGCCCAACTCGCCCGCACTGTGGATGGCCGCGGGCCTGTTGTGGGTACTGGATGCGTCGATCAACATCTCGATGGAACCGTTCCGCGCCTTCGTAGGCGACCAGTTGCCGCCGCGCCAGCGGCCGCTGGGGTACGCGATGCAGAGCTTCTTCATCGGCCTCGGCGCCATCGTGGCCTCGGCCCTGCCGTGGCTGCTGGCGCATGCCGGCGTGGACAACGTGGGCGCCGCCGGCGTGATCCCCGATACGGTGAAATACGCGTTCTACATCGGCGGTGCGGTGCTGCTGGGCTCGGTGCTGTGGACGGTAGTTTTCACCCGCGAATACCCGCCCGAAACGCTGCTGGGTTTCGAGCAAGATGACGAGCACGCCGCCCCCGTGACGGAAGCAACCATCGACCGCCACGCCGCGTGGCGCAACGCCGCGGCCTGGTGTTCGGCAGGCATCGTCGGCGTGCTGCTGATCGGCCATTACAACCTCGAACGCGACCTGTATATCCTGGCCGGCAGCCTGATCGCCTACGGCCTGGCGCAGGCTTGGCTGGGGCGCTCACACGGCAACGGCATGCTCACCCAGGTCTTGCGCGACCTGCACCACATGCCCGATGCCATGCGGCGGCTGGCCTGGGTGCAGTTCTTCTCCTGGTTCGCGCTGTTTGCGATGTGGATCTACACCACCGCCGCCGTCACCGAAGTGCATTTCGGCAGCACCGATCCCCACTCCACGGCGTACAACGACGGCGCCAACTGGGTCGGCGTGCTGTTCGCCGCCTACAACGGCTTTGCCGCGCTGGCCGCGCTGGTGATTCCGCTGATGGTGCGCCGCTGGGGCCTGCGCATCAGCCACCTCGTGAACCTGTGGCTGGGCGGCGTGGCGTTGCTCTCGTTCCTGTTCATCCGCGACCCGCAGTGGCTGCTGCTGTCGATGGTGGGCGTGGGTTTCGCCTGGGCTTCGATCCTGTCGCTGCCGTATGCCCTGCTGTCGGACAACCTGCCGGCCGCGAAGATGGGCGTCTACATGGGCATCTTCAATTTCTTCATCGTGATACCGCAGCTGGCAGCCGCCAGCGTGCTGGGCATGCTGCTGAAAACCTTCTTCCACAGCCAGCCGATCTGGGCGCTGGCGCTGGGCGGTGGCAGCCTGCTGGTCGCCGGTCTTTTCACCTTGCGGGTGCGCGAGCCACAAGCCTCATCAATCTCGCCCTAGTGCTCCCACCGTTTTGTTGTTGGGCGATCGCGCCTACGCCGCAGCCTGATCAATCCAGCGTCGGATAGTCTGTATAGCCCTCCGCCCCGCCGCCGTAGAGCGTCTTCTGATCCGGTGCGTTGAGCGGCGCGTTTTCGCGCAGCCGGCGCGGCAGGTCGGGGTTGGCCAGGAACGGGACGCCGAACGCCACCAGGTCGGCCTTGCCGCTGGCCACCGCATCGATCGCCATGTCGCGGTCGTAGCCGTTGTTGACGATCCAGGCGCCGCGGAACGGCTTGCGCATGGCGGCGTAGTCGAACGGTTGCGGGTGGCGATTGCCGCCGGTTTCGCCTTCGATCACATGGATGTAGGCCAGATCCAACGCCGCCAGCCGCTCGACGGCGCTATTGAACAGCGCCTGTGGATCACTGTCGGCAATGTCACCGGCCGGGGTCAGCGGCGACAAACGCACGCCGGTGCGGCCGGGGCCGACTTCGCGGGCTACCGCTTCGCACACTTCAAACAACAAGCGCGTGCGGTTTTCGATGCTGCCGCCGTAGGCATCGGTGCGGTGGTTGCTCCTGTCGCGCAGGAATTGGTCGATCAGGTAACCATTCGCACCGTGCACCTCGACGGCATCGAAGCCGGCCTCGCGCGCGTTGGCGGCAGCCTGGCGATAGCTGTCGATCACGCCGGGAATTTCATCCAGCGCCAGCGCACGCGGCGCCGACACGTCGACGAAACCTTCGGCGATGAAGGTCTTGGCGTCGGCACGGATGGCCGATGGCGCCACTGGCGCCTGGCCGTTCGGTTGCAGCGATATGTGCGAGATGCGGCCCACATGCCACAACTGCAGCACGATGTGCCCGCCCTTGGCGTGCACCGCGTCGGTGACCTTCTTCCAGCCGGCGATCTGTTCGGCCGAATGGATGCCCGGTGTGGCGATGTAGCCTTGGCCTTCGGGGCTGATCTGGGTGGCTTCGGCGATGATCAGCCCGGCGCTGGCGCGCTGCGCGTAATAGGTGGCGTTGAGTTCGGTGGGCACGTTGCCGGCGCTGGCGCGGTTGCGGGTCAGCGGCGCCATCGCCACGCGGTTGGGCAGGCGCAGGTCACCTACCTGGATCGGCTGGAACAACACCTCGGCACCGGATGGGCGGGCGTGGAAAGAGCTCATGGGATTTCCTTGTGGGTCGAAGAGCGGGCAGGCGCGCACGGGGAACGCGCATCCTGCCCGAGGCCATGTTTGCGTTTCATGAGCGCCGGCCACCTTGCCGCCGCGTGGTGACCGTTACCGCGGGCGGTCTCCACTACAATGGCCGCTTTCCGCACTGATCATTCCCATGCCGCCGCTGCGCCTGAAACGCTACCTGCTGACCGGCCTGCTCACGTTCATCCCATTGTGGGTGACGTGGCTGGTATTCAAGTTTGTGCTGGGTGTGCTGGTGGACATCGGCGCGCCGCTGGTGGACGCGCTGCTGGGTGCGTTGGCGCTGGTGGCGCCGCGCACGGCGGCTGTGCTGGGCAGCGCGTGGAGCACCTACATCGTGGCGCTGCTGATCACGTTGGGCGCGCTGTACCTGCTGGGCGCGCTGGCCAACCGGGTGATCGGGCAGCGCGTGATCGGCGCGTTCGACGGTGTGCTGGCACGCATCCCGGTGGTGCAGACCATCTACGGTGGCACCAAGAAATTGATGGCGGTACTGCAGAACAAGCCCTCCGGCGTGCAGCGCGTGGTGCTGGTGGAGTTTCCCCGGCGCGGCATGCGGGTGGTCGGCTTCGTCACCCGGGTGATGATCGAGGAAGGCAGCGGCCGCGAGATGGCGGCGGTGTTCATCCCCACCACGCCCAACCCTACCGGCGGCTACCTGGAAGTGGTGCCGCTGGACGAGCTGACGCCCACCGACTGGACGATGGACCAGGCCATGGCTTTCATCATCTCCGGCGG
>DATJCF010000031.1:0-7455 GCA_035514935.1 Rhodanobacter sp.
CCTGAGCGTAGGCCAGAGGCCGAAGTCGAAGGGCCGCTCGACGTCATCCTTCGACGCCGCCGTTGCGCAGCTACGCTCATGGCGATCGGAAGTTAAGAGGAACATCAAAAAAACCATGCCGCGACGCTCTCGCAGCGGCAACGCCGCGGCGCACCGAGTGCGCGCCACGATGGCGCGCTGCTTTACCCGGGGCCCCTCTGAAGCGGCGGGCGGGCGAAGGATCAGCCCGCAGGGTGGTTCGCATGGATGCGAACCAGTTTGGCGTCAGTCCATGGATGGACTGTCGACAAACCCCGTAGCCCGACCGCGGACCTTGCGGACAGGATGTCCGCAAGGCGCGTAAGCGGGGTGCTCTTTCTCTTTGGTTACTTTCTCTTTGAGCACGCAAAGAGAAAGTAACTCGAGCGCCGTAGGCGATCGAAAGCTCTTTGCTCTGGAGCACATTCAAGAGCAAAAGCGTCGCGACTGAAGTCGCTCCTACAGACAGCAACGACATCGCGCATGACCGAAGGAAGTTCGCTTGTGGAGAGGTTGCGCTGCTGCAGATTGTCGAAAGCGAGGAGCTACGGTTGCAGGATGCGGGTCTGGCCCGGTGCCAGACCTTCCAGCGCATAGTCGCCGACGCGCACGCGGATCAGCCGCAAGGTGGGAAAACCCACCGCCGCCGTCATCCGCCGCACCTGGCGGTTGCGGCCCTCGCGCAGGGTGAGGGTGAGCCAGCTGGTGGGGATGCTTTTGCGGAAGCGCACCGGCGGATCGCGCGGCCACAGCCAGCCGGGTTCGGTCGCGTGCTCGGCCAGTGCCGGCAACGTGGGGCCGTCCTTCAGCGCGATGCCACGGCGCAGGGTCGCCAGCGCCGCATCGTCGATCTCGCCATCGACCTGGGCCAGGTAGGTCTTGGGTTGCTTGTGGCGCGGGTCGGTGAGCCGATGGGACAGCTTTCCATCGTCGGTCAGCAGCAACAATCCCTCGCTGTCGTGATCCAGCCGTCCAGCCGCATAGACGTCCGTTTGCCTGACGAAGCCGGCCAGCGTGGGCCGGCCGCGGTCGTCGCTGAACTGGCACAGCACGCCGAACGGCTTGTTGAGGGCGATCAGCATGCGGTGCGACGGCTCAATGCGCGGCGGCTGCCGGTTTGACGAAGCGCAGGGTCATGCGGTCGGACTCGCCGATGGCCTGGTATTTCGCCCGATCGGTATCGCCCAGCGCCAGGGTGGGCGGCAGCGTCCACACGCCCTTGGGGTGGTCGTGGTCATCGGCCGGGTTGGCGTTGATCTCGCTGCGCTCCTCAAGCTTGAAACCCGCGTCGGTGGCCAGCTTGATGACGGCGGCGGTGGGCAGGTAGCCGCTGCGTTTCACCGCGGCCAGCGTGGCGCCGTCCGCGGCGCGGTGGTCGACCACGCCCAGCACGCCGCCCGGTCGCAGCACCGTGTAGAACGCCTTGAACATCGCCGGCGCAGTGTCGGCCATGACCCAGTTGTGCACGTTGCGGAAGGTCAGCACCAGGTCGGCCGAGGCGGGCGCGCCGAACACCGGCTTTTTCGGATCGAAGCTGACGATGGTGGCGTTGCCGAAGTGCGCCGGATCGGCCGCGAATTTGCGCCGCAGCTTGCTGTCGTCGGTGCGTGCCTCGCTGTTGCTCGACGGCGCCTGCTCGGCGGCGATGTAGTGGCCGTTGTCGTGCAGCAGCGGCGCCAGCAGCTCGGCGTACCAGCCGCCGCCGGGGGTGATCTCGATCACCGTCTGGTCGGGCTGGATGCCGAAGAACTGCAGCGTGGCCTTGGGGTGGCGCCAGGCGTCGCGGGCGCGGTTGGCCTCGCTGCGCCAGCTGCCCGCCAGCACGTCGTCGAGCTGGCGGGCGGTGAAGTCGCTGGCGCTGGTGGGCGGCACCAGTGCGTCGGTGGGCTGGTCGGGCTCGGATGCGCCGGCGGCAACCACCTGCGCGCTGGCTCCCAGACCGCTGCCCGCCAGCGACAGGGCGAGAAGCAGGCCGAACTTCTTCAAGTGCGTCATCGACATAATCCTGATCCCGGAACGGTGGCGTCATGCACCGCCGATGAGTGATGGGTGGAGACTTCGGGCGTGCGGACCGGGCGCGAGGCCCGAGGGGAAGATGAATCCGACCCGCCAGCGACAAGGATAATCGGTTCACCCTTTTCTTGTACGCGTGACGATGCCGTTTACATGCATGGCGGGCGCCGGCCGCTTACCATGACCGTATCGCGCTGCCACCACCGCAAGCGCATTGAAGGAATCCTCTCCCCCATGTCTACCCAGCGAATGTTTCGCCGCGGCCTGCTGTTGCCCACCTGGGCACTGGCCACCACCGTCGCCGCCGCGCCACAAACCACGCCGCAGGCCGAGCTGGCGCCGATCACCGTCACGGCCACGCGTACGGCGCAATCGCCGTTCGACGTGGCCGCCTCGGTCGACGTGGTGGCCGCGCCGGCCGGTGGTTCGCTGGATGTGAACGCATCCGAGCTGCTGCAGGGCGTGCCCGGCATCCTGGCGCGCGACCGGCAGAACTACGCGCAGGACACGCAGATCTCGATCCGCGGCTTCGGCGCGCGCGCCACCTTCGGCATCCGCGGCGTGCGCCTGTACAGCGATGGCATCCCCGCCACCATGCCCGATGGCCAGGGCCAGGTGTCGCATTTCAATCTCGATGCCGCCGACCGCATCGAAGTGCTGCGCGGACCGTTCTCGGCGCTGTACGGCAACGCGTCCGGCGGCGTGGTGCAGTTGTTCAGCGCCGAGGGCACCGACCCGCCGCAGGTGCGGCTGGGCCTGGCCGGCGGCAGCGACGGCCTGCTGCGTACCGCGCTCAATGCCCGCGGCGTGCAGGGCGCGCTGGATTACAACCTCGATTTCAGCCATTTCCGCACCGACGGCTACCGCGACCACAGCCGCGCGCAGCGCGAGTCGGGCAACGCCGTGCTGGGCTGGAAGCTGGATGAGCATCGCAAGCTGACCGTGGTGCTGAACACGATGAACCTGCCCGGCGCGCAGGACCCGCTGGGCCTGACGCCCGAGCAGTTCCACGACAATCCGCGCCAGGCCGACGATGCGGCGACCACGTTCAACACGCGCAAAAGCGTGTCGCAGCAGCAGGCCGGATTGATCTACGACGACCAGCTCGGCGACGCCAGCCACCTGCGCCTGATGGGCTATTACGGCCAGCGCAGCGTGCTGCAATACCTGTCGATTCCCGCCACGGCGCAGATCAGCCCGCTCAGCGCCGGCGGCGTGGTCGACCTGGGCAACGAATACGGCGGCGGCGACGCGCGCTGGACCTGGGCCAGCACGCTGGCCGGGCGGCCGTTCGAGCTGACCGTGGGCGCCAGCTACGACAACCAGCACCAGCACCGCCGCGGCTTCGAGAACTTCGTCGACGACACCGTGGGCGTGCGCGGCGCCCTGCGTCGCGACGAGCAGGATCGCGTCCACGATTTCGACCAGTACGCCCAGGCCAGCTGGCGCGTGGCCGATGCGTGGACGGTGATGGCCGGCCTGCGCCACAGCGAAGTGAAGTTCGCCACTGACGACCGCTACATCACCGCCCGCAACCCCGACGACAGCGGCCGCGTGGACTATTCGGCCACCACGCCCGTGGCCGGCGTGCTGTATCGCCTGTCGCCCACCGCGCACCTGTACGCGTCGTACGGCAAGGGCTTCGAAACACCCACGTTTTCCGAACTGGGCTACCGCAACGACGGCGGCAGCGGGCTCAACTTCGGCCTGCAACCCTCGCGCACGCGCAGCGCCGAAGTGGGCCTGAAGCTGCGGCCGGGGCCGGGCACGCAAGCCGATATCGCGCTGTTCCGCGCCGACAGCCGCGACGAGGTCGCGGTGGCCACCAGCCTGGGCGGTCGCACCACCTACCAGAACATCCCGCGCGCCCGCCGGCAGGGGGCGGAAGCATCGCTGACCACGACGCTCGCCCCGCGCTGGAAACTGCAGCTGGCCTATACCTGGCTGGATGCCAGCTTCCGCTCGCCGTTCCTGGCCTGCGCCGGCCGCTGCACCGCGCCGAATACCCCCGTCGACGCGGGTGCGCGGATCGCCGGCGTGCCACGCTCCAACGGTTACGCCGCGCTGCGCTTCGGCGGCGAAACCGGCTGGCAGGCGGATCTCGATGGCAGCTACATGGCCGCCGTGCCCACCGACGACCTGGGCACCGTGCAGGCACCGCCGTACGCCGTGTTCGGCACCGGTGTGGGCTACGTGGTCGAAGGCGGTCACTGGCGCACGCACGCCTTCGCCCGCATCGACAACCTGGCCGACCGCCGCTATGTGGGCTCGGTGATCGTCAACGACGGCAATGGCCGTTATTTCGAGCCCGGTTCGGGCCGCACCTTCCTGCTGGGCGTGGACCTGCGCTGGCAGCCGTAACCCGCGACATTCAAGGCCGGCCCGCCGGGGCCGTTAAAGACAAGGAGCTTCTGCCGTCCGTCCGACCATCGTGCCGTCGCTGTCTACTTGTCTACACGGCTCAACCATTGGCCATGCACAACACAATGAACACGCGGCGCCATGGCCTTACGCTGGTCGAACTCATGATCGTGCTTGCCGTGGCGGCGCTGCTCACGGTCATCGCGTTGCCCACCTATTCGCGGTACATCAATCGCGTGAGGACCAGCCAGGCCGTGCAGTTCATGACAACGACGTCACTGGGCCTCGAGGCTTACTACGCCCAGCACCTGAGCTACCCCGCCAGCTTGGCCGACATCGGCATCAGGGACGCCATCGATCCCTGGGGAAATCCCTACCGGTACCTGCCCATCGACATCGATCCGCCGCCCAACACGGGGAAGGTGCGCCGGGACAAGAACATGAATCCGATCAACACCGACTATGACTTGTACAGCGCCGGCCCGGATGGCCGCAGCCAGACCCAGCTGACGGCGCGTTTTGCCCGCGACGACATCGTGCGCGCCGGCAACGGCAGCTACGTCGGCAAGGCGCAGGACTTCTAGGTACGCGATGCGTACCTACCTGCGAGGAAAGGTCAGCCGGCGGCTCATCGTTCAATTCGTGCTGGCCGCGCTGGTCCCCATGAGCGGCGTGGCCTGGTATGCCTACCATCAGGTCAGCACGCTGCTGTTGAACTCGGCTTACGAGCACCTGCGCGCCGACAGCAAGTCGTTCGGCATGGCCGTGATCGAAAGCCTGAACGTTCACGCCAGCGCGCTGAAGCAGCTTGCGCACGCGGACACCGGCAACGCGCAAGCGGTGACCCGATCCGGTTTCACCGGCACCTCCCTGCAGCCGCTGGCAGCGCTGACGGCGGAGCAACGGACCCGGCTCGGCCATGGCGGCGTGGTGCTGCGGCTGGCCGCCGGAAGCCCCGTCGAACTGGTTGCTCCCTCCGCCTCACCGGGCACGGCCCTGGTCGGGGAAATTGAAGCCGCCTCATTGTGGACCAACGATTTCTCACCCGAGCGTTACTGCGTTCTCGATGCCGATCTTGCGGCGCTCTTCTGCACCCCGGGGCTGGTGCCGCCGGACAGGCAGATGCTGTATTCGGCCTTGGGCACAGGCACGGGAGGCACCGTGCGCTGGAGCCATGGCGGGGAGGATCTGCTGGTGGGCCTCTGGCGTCCCAAGTTCCTGCCCGCGTTTGAAAGCCCGGGTTTCGTCATCATGCAGGTCGCGTCCCGCGCCGACGCCCTGCGCGCGCTGAACAACTTCCGGCATTTTTTCCCGATCACCTTCCTGCTGGCGCTGATCCTGGCCGCCGCCCTAGCGGTCAGGCAGGTCCAGCGCCAGATGAAGCCGCTCGACCTGCTCACCGACGCCAGCCAGCGACTGGCGGCAGGTGACCTGGGCGCCCGCATCGAGCTGGCCGGCAACGACGAGTTCACCGAGCTGGGCGAGACGTTCAACGACATGGCGGGCAACCTGGAATACAGGTTCCACATGCTCGCCATGCTGAGCGAACTCGACCGCGCCATCATCAGCGCCTCCGGCATGGAGCAGCTCGCCAGCCACGTGCTGCGGCATATCCGCAAGGCGATCCCCTGCGACGGCGCCGGCCTGCTGGTGCCAAGCGGCGAGCTAGGCCATTACCTGCTGACCTGCGACCCCGAACACACCGCTGGCTGCCTGCGCACGTCGACCCGAAAGTTCGATCTGACCCGACTGACTCCCACCCAACCCGCCACCGCCCTCCCGCCCGACAGCCTGCCGAACGAATTCCTGGATCGGCTTTGCCCCACCCATCCGGCGCAGTTGGTGGCCTTCCCGATCCGCCACGGTGATCGCCTTGAGCACGTGCTGCTGCTGGCCCATGCGAAGCGGCCCGAGCCCATCGACGACATCGTGCAGGGCGGCCGGGCGCTGGCCGACCGGTTGGGTATCGCGCTGTCCAGCCTGGCGCAGGAGGAAAAGCTTCATCACCAGGCCCACCACGATTCGCTGACCGACCTGCCGAACCGCGTGCTGCTGCGCCAGCGCTGCGAGCAGGCCATCGACCGCGCGCAACGCGAGCAGACCTCGGTCGCGCTGGTCCTGATCGACCTGGACAACTTCAAGCAGGTCAACGACACCCTTGGCCACGCCGCCGGTGACGAGCTGCTGCTCCAGTGCGCGACAAGCCTCAGGAAGCGCCTGCACCAGGACGACACACTCGCCCGGCTGGGCGGCGATGAATTCGTCCTCCTGCTGCAAGGCCTTGCGAACGGCGAGGAGCGCGCGGTTCTCGACGAACGGCTGCGGGAACTCATGAGCGACCTGTCCGTGCCGATCACCGTGCACGAGTACCGGATCAACACCCCGGCCAGCATGGGCGTGGCGCTTTATCCCGTGCATGCCGGCCATTTCAATGAGCTGCTGCAGATGGCCGACGCCGCCATGTACAAGGCCAAGCGCGAGCAGCGTGGCGGCTTCCAGTTCTACTCGAACGAGCTCAACACCCAGTCGAAAGCCCGCTTCGATCTGACCCAGGAACTGCGCCGAGCGGTCGAGAACGACGAACTCGTCCTGCATTTCCAGCCGAAGGTCGATGCCCGCACGCGGGAAATCGTGGGTGCGGAAGCGCTGGTGCGCTGGCTCTCGCCCACGCGCGGGCTGGTTTCACCCGGCGTTTTCGTGCACCTGCTCGATGAGATGGGGTTGGGCGTGTGGCTTGGCGAGTGGGTGCTTGATCGCGCCTGCGCGCAGATGCGGAAGTGGCAGGACAGCGGCCGGGTTTCGATCTCCGTCTCGGTCAACATGTCGCCCGCCCAGTTCGAACGGACGTCCATCCTGGAAGTGGTGCGGGCAAGTCTGGAGCGTTATCAACTGGACGCCAGCTGCCTGGAAATCGAGATACTGGAAGCCACTGCGGTCAATGACTCCGACAAGGCAAGGCAGACCCTGGTCGCGCTTCGGGCGGAGGGCATTCGCGTCGCGCTCGATGATTTCGGCACGGGCTACTCGTCGCTCGTCTACCTGACCCGCATACCGGCCGACGTG
>DATJCF010000032.1:0-2856 GCA_035514935.1 Rhodanobacter sp.
GTTGGTAAAGCAACACGCAGTTGGAGGCGACGGCGCCACGGCCCACGCGTCCGCGCAACTGGTGCAGCTGCGCCAGGCCCAGACGCTCACTGTTTTCGATCACCATGACGCTGGCGTTGGGTACGTCCACGCCCACTTCGATCACGGTGGTGGCGACCAGCACGGCGAGCCGGCCGGCCTTGAACGCATCCATCACCTGCTGTTTTTCCGCCGGTTTCATGCGGCCGTGGATCAGGCCGACGCAGGTTTCACCGATAGCCGCGGAAAGCTCCGCGTGCGCTACTTCCGCTGCCTGCGCGCGCAGTTGTTCGGATTCCTCGATCAGGGTGCAGACCCAGTACACCTGCCGACCTTCGGCGCAGGCGGCCTGGACCCGCTCGATCACGTCGAAACGTCTCGCGTTGGAGATGGCGATGGTTTGCACCGGCGTGCGTCCGGGCGGCAGTTCGTCGATCGATGAAACGTCGAGGTCAGCGTAGGCGCTCATCGCCAAGGTACGCGGTATCGGCGTGGCGGTGAGTACGAGCTGGTGCGGCACCTGCTCGGCGCCGTCGGTCACCGCAACTTCGGGACGGTTCGTATCGGTCATGCCCTTGTCGCGCAACGCCAACCGCTGCTGCACGCCGAAGCGGTGCTGCTCATCCACGATGACCAGACCCAGCCGGGGAAAATTCACGCCCTCCTGCATCAGCGCATGCGTACCGACCAGTACCGGGGCGCCCTGCGCCACGCGCTCCAGCACCTGTCGCCGCGCCTTGCCAGTGACCTTGCCGGCCAGCCATTCCACCTCGATGCCCAGCGGCTGCAACCATTGCCGGAAATTGTGCAGATGCTGTTCGGCCAGCAATTCGGTCGGCGCCATCAAGGCCACCTGATGACCCGACGCCACCGCGGCCAGCGCGGCCAGCGCCGCCACCACCGTCTTGCCACTGCCGACGTCACCCTGCACCAGCCGCAGCATGGGTTTGGTCTGCGCAAGGTCCTGCGCCACCTCGGCACTGACGCGTTGCTGCGCCGACGTCAGCTTGAACGCCAGCGTGGCCAGAAAGCGACGCTGCAGCGCGCGGTCGACGACCAGCGCCGGCGCATGACGCAGGCGCACCGCCTCGCGCATGCGGCGCAGGCTCAGGTGCTGGGTCAGCAATTCCTCGAACGCCAGCCGCTGCTGCGCCGGGTGCCGGCCCAGCATGAGCTGCGCCAG
Source organism: Rhodanobacter sp. (assembly GCA_035514935.1). Classification (GTDB taxonomy): domain Bacteria; phylum Pseudomonadota; class Gammaproteobacteria; order Xanthomonadales; family Rhodanobacteraceae; genus Rhodanobacter. The sequence goes on from DATJCF010000032.1 coordinate 1,202, forward strand.
CGGCGCGTCCGGCGGCGGTCGATGCACGTAGAGCAGCGCCTCGCGCAGCGAAGTGAGGCCATGCTCGGCGCACAACGTGGGCGGGATCAGTTCCAGTTGCGATGCTGGCGGCAGCAGCGCCAGCGCCTTGCCGATCACGCCGGCCAGGCGCTTCTGGCCCAGCCCTTCGGTGGTGGGATAGATCGGACTGAGCACGTCGTCGACGACAACCTCGTCGTTGCTGTCCAGCCGGCGATACTGCGGATGCACCATTTCCAGCGCGTGGGCACCGTGGCGTATCTCGCCATAGCAAAGCAGCCGCGTGCCCGGCACCATTTGCTCGGCCTGGGCGCGATTGAAATGGAAAAACCGCAGCAACAGCGTGTGCCCGCTGCCGTCACCGATCGCCACCTTCAATTGCGGTCGATAGCGAAAGCCACGCTCGACCGCCTCCACCACCCCTTCGACCTGCGCCCGCTCGCCGGCACGCAGATCGGCCATGGCGGTAACGCGGGTCTTGTCTTCATAGCGCAGCGGCAGGTGGAACCAGAGGTCCTGCACCCGCTCCAGCCCCAGCCGCGCCAGTACCTTCACCAGCGCGGGGCCGACACCGGGCACGGTCGATACCGGCGCGAGGCCGGGCTCGACGGGAGTGGTACGTTGACGAGGAGCCATCTGGCAAGCCTAGCCGAGGTGGCACATTGCGCGCGGGCGCCCTGCCGGTGACACGCGTCAGCGCAGGCCCTGGCCGGCGATCAGCCCAGCACCATCACCGCGTCGACTTCCACCTGCGCCGCCTTGGGCAGCGCCGAAACCTCGATGGTGGAGCGCGCCGGATACGGCTGCTGGAAATACTCGGCCATCACCGCGTTGACGGCGGCAAAATTCGCCAGGTCGGTGACGTAGATGCCCACCCGCACGATCTGCGACAAGGACCCGCCAGCGGCCTTCGCCACCGCGACCAGGTTGTCGAACACGCGCCGCGTCTGCACGCTGATGTCGCCTTCGACCAGTGCACCGGTGGCCGGATCAAGCGGAATCTGGCCGGAAAAATATACGGTGTTGCCGGCACGCACGGCCTGCGAATACGGACCGATGGCGGCGGGCGCCTCGGTGGTGGCGATGACGGAACTGGACATGGGTGGCCTCGGCGATAAAAACGTTCATTGTAGGAGCGCACCCTGTGCGCGAAAAGGCTGACTCCACACCACCCTTTCGCGCACAGGGTGCGCTCCTACAGGGGATAGCGGTATGCCCCGCTGACGACGCCGGTGCGGCGCACGCGACGAATCACATCGGCCAGATGCTTGCGGCTTCTCACTTCGATCGCGAACACCAGCGTGGCGGCCGCGGCATCACGCTCGACGTATTCCACGTTCTCGATATTGGAATCGGCTGCCGCGATGGCTGCCGCGATGGTGGCCAGCACGCCCGTGCGGTTGATCACCTCGATGCGCAGTTCGGCACGGTAATCCCCCTGCACGTCGCGGTCCCACTCGATCGCCACGCAACGTTCGGGCGACTTGCGCAGCTCCACCACGTTCGGGCATTCCTCGCGATGCACCACGATGCCCTTGCCGGAGGACAGGTAGCCGATGATGTCGTCGCCAGGCAGCGGGTGGCAGCAATTGGCGAAGCTCAGCACGCCACGTTCGGCGCCGGTGATGCGGATGTTC
>DATJCF010000033.1:0-7829 GCA_035514935.1 Rhodanobacter sp.
ATTGCGGCGCCTGGCGCGCACCGATGCGCTCACCGGCATGCTCAACCGGTTTGCGCTGGACGAGATGGCGCAGCGGCTTTTCCAGCAGACCTCGCCGCATTCCGGCGCGGTGTTGATGATCGACATCGACCACTTCAAGACGATCAACGACCGCTTCGGCCACGCCGGCGGCGACCGCATGCTGGCTGCGCTGGCCCGCGGTATCGGCCAGTGCCTGCGCGCGGACGACGTGCTGGGCCGCGTGGGCGGCGAGGAGTTTCTGGTGCTGCTGCCCGATACCGGCATCGACGACGCGCTGACCCTGGCCGAACGGTTGCGCACGGCGGTGTCCGGCATCCAGGTGATTCTGGATGGTGAGCCGCAGACGGTCACGATTTCGATCGGTGTCGCCGTACGGCAGGCGGAAGACAAAGGCCCCGGCGCGCTGGTTCGTCGTGCCGACCGCGCGCTTTACGCGGCCAAGAACGCCGGTCGCGATCAAGTGGCCACGCTGGACGCCACGCGGCCGGCCCCGACCCGCGGCGTCGCGAAATGCAGCGACTGATGGCAAGCACGCGGCCAAACTGATCCAATGTGCCGATGCGCTTACCGCTGATCCTGCTGTTTTCCCTGTGCTGCGCCGGCGCCGCGCACGGGCGCGATTATCCCGCCACGCCGTCCGGTTACCTGGCCATGTTCGATGTGAACGGTGACGGTCGCATCAGCGAGGCGGAATACGTGGACTACCTGAGTGCAGGTTTCCGCCGCATGGACCGCAACGGCGACAACGTTCTCGACGCCGACGAATTGCCGCCCAGCCCGCGCCATACGCCGCGCAGCCTGACGGCGTTCAAGGCCGACCTCGCGGCACAATTTCACCGGCTGGACCGCAACGGCGACGGCTCGCTGAGCGCGAAGGAACTGGCCCAGCCACCGCGCTGAACTGCGCCGCTTGCACACGCCGCACCGCGGGCGACCGAAGCACCGCCAGGCGAAAGACGACCGCGCCACGCCGCGATGATTCCGCTATCGTGCGCTTCTTTCCCTGCGTCGCCCCATGAATCCGCCGACCGCCACCCCACGCCATCGCGCCGCGCTGGCCTTCATCTACGTCACGGTGCTGCTGGACATGCTGGCGTTCGGCATCATCATCCCGGTGTTGCCGCACCTGATCGAGCAGTTGGCGGGCGGCGGCATTGCCAAGGCAGCGTGGTGGGTGGGCATTTTCAGCACGGTGTTCGCGATCGTGCAGTTCGTGTTTTCGCCGGTGCAGGGCGCGTTGTCGGACCGCTTCGGGCGACGCCCGGTGATCCTCATTTCGAACCTCGGCCTGGCGGTGGATTTCGTGGTGCTGGCGCTGGCGCCCACGCTGTGGCTGCTGTTCGTGGCGCGCATCCTGCTGGGCATGACCGCGGCCAGCTTCAGCACCGCCAATGCGTACATCGCGGACATCACGCCCAAGGAGAAGCGCGCGGCCGCGTTCGGCATCCTGGGCAGCGCGTTCGGGCTGGGTTTCATCATCGGGCCGGGGCTGGGTGGCTTTCTGGGCGGCATCGCGTTGCGGCTGCCATTCTGGGTGGCGGCGGGGCTGGCGCTGTGCAACTTCCTGTACGGCTGTTTCATCCTGCCCGAATCGCTGCCGAAGGAGCGCCGCACCGCCCGTATCGAATTGCACAGCGCACATCCGTTCGGTGCGCTGAAACTGTTGCGCCGCCAGCCACAGGTGTTCGGGTTGGCGGTGGTGCTGTTTCTGGTTTACCTGGCGCATTACGTGCTGCAGACGGTGTTCGTGCTGTACGCGGATTACCGCTACAGCTGGGGCCCGCAGGCGGTGGGCTATGTCTTGATGCTGATGGGCGCCTGCGACGGTTTTGTGCAGGCGGTGCTGACGGGCAAGCTGGCCCCGCGTTTCGGCGAGCGCCGCGTGCTGCTGGCCGGCATGGCGTTTGGCATCGGCGCGTTCCTGGTGATGGGCGTGGCCGACAGCGGCAGCGTGTTCCTGTTCGGCCTGCCGCTGCTGGCACTGTGGGGGCTGGCGATGCCGCCGATCCAGTCGATCATGACCCAGCACGTGGATCCTTCCGAACAAGGCCGGCTGCAGGGCGCGATCGGCAGCCTCGGCAGTTTCGCGGGCATCTTCGGGCCGTATCTTTTCGCGCAGGTTTTCGCGCTGTCCATCGCACCATCGGCGTCGATCCATCTGCCCGGTGTAGCCTTCGTGCTTTCAGCCGTGCTGATGCTGGTGGGCATGGTGATTGCCGCCCGCGTCACCCAACATCCACCGCCGGCAGTGGCCGCCCCACTTCTTCACGAAACCCAGGAACAACCATGACCCTGTCCATGTACCAAGCCTCCGCCCCCGTCTTCATCCGCGCCCTGGGCAACCTCACCCACGTGCTGAAAAAGGGCGAAGCCCACGCCAAGGCGAAGAACGTCACCGACGAAGCCCTGCTGCAGACGCGGCTGATCATCGACATGCTGCCGCTGATCAAGCAGGTGCAGGTCGCCTGCGACATGGCGACCCGCGGCATGGCCCGGCTGGCCGGCGTGGAGCCACAGAGCTTCGAGGACAACGAAACCACGCTGGCGCAGGCGTACGACCGCATCGCGCGCGCCACCGATTACATCAAGAGCTTCACCCCCGAGCAGATCGACGGCAGCGAAACCCGCGCCATCCATCTGAAAATGCGCAGCGGCGAACTGAATTTCGAAGGCCAGGCGTACCTGCTGCACTTCCTGATCCCGAACGTCTTTTTCCACTGCACCACCGCGTACAACATCCTGCGCGAGGCGGGTACGGAGATCGGCAAGATGGATTTCGTCGGCCAGGCGTGACGAACGACCCTGACTGCTCCGGCAGGGTCGTTGTCTGTGGGGGCGACTTCAGTCGCGATGCTCTTGCTTCGCCGCTCAAAAGCAACCGCATCGCGGCTGAAGCCGCTCCCACCGGTGATATCTGCGAAAATCCGTACACCGACTTTCACCTGCGGACTGCTGGCCCATGCTGCGACTGACCGACCTCAAGCTGCCGCTGGATCACAGCGAGGCGGACCTCGTGGCAGCCATCCGCAAGCGCCTGCATCTGGATGCTGCCGAGCTGGCCGGCTACGCCGTTGCCAGGCGCGGCTACGACGCGCGCAAGCGCGGCGCGATTGTGCTGATCTACGCGCTGGATATCGACACGCCGCGCGAGGCCGAGCTGCTGCAACGCTTCGCCGACGATACGCATGTACGCCCCACGCCCGACAGCGACTATCACTTCGTGGCCAAGGCGCCGCCGTCCATCGAGCATCGCCCGCTGGTGATCGGCTTCGGCCCCTGCGGCCTGTTCGCCGGATTGATCCTGGCGCAGATGGGTTTTCGCCCGATCATCCTCGATCGCGGCAAGGAAGTTCGCGAGCGCACCAAGGACACTTGGGATCTGTGGCGCAAGCGCGAGTTGCACCCGGAGTCCAATGTGCAGTTCGGCGAGGGCGGTGCGGGTACGTTTTCCGACGGCAAGCTGCATAGCCAGATCCGCGACCTGCTGCATCACGGCCGCAAGGTGCTCAGCGAATTCGTCAAGGCCGGCGCGCCGGAGGAAATCCTCTACGTCAGCAAGCCGCACATCGGTACCTTCCGGCTGGTGTCGATGGTGGAAAACATGCGCGCCACGATCGAGTCGCTGGGCGGCGAAATCCGCTTCAGCCAGCGCGTGGACGATCTGCTGCTGGAACCGGGCGCCGACGGCCAACAACAGATTCGCGGCGTCACCCTGGCCAGCGGCGAGCAGTTGCGATCCGATCACGTGGTGTTGGCGCTCGGCCACAGCGCGCGCGATACGTTCGAGATGTTGCACTCGCGCGGTGTGCATCTGGAAGCCAAGCCATTCTCGATCGGCTTCCGCATCGAGCATCCGCAGTCGGTGATCGACCGCGCCCGCTTCGGCCCGCAGGCCGGCCACCCGATGCTCGGCGCCGCCGATTACAAACTGGTGCATCACGGCAAAGGCGGGCGCTCGGTCTACAGTTTCTGCATGTGCCCGGGTGGCACCGTGGTCGCCGCCACCAGCGAACCCGGCCGCGTGGTCACCAACGGCATGAGCCAGTATTCGCGCAACGAGCGCAATGCGAACGCCGCGGTGGTCGTCGGCATCGAGCCTGCCGATTTCGCGCCGTACGGCGAAAGTCCGCTGGCCGGCATCGCCTTGCAGCGCGCGCTGGAAAGCCATGCCTATGTCCTCGGCGGCGAAAACTACAGCGCGCCGGCGCAACTGGTGGGTGATTTCCTGGCCGGACGCACGTCGCGCGATCTTGGCGATGTGCAGCCGTCGTACCAGCCAGGCGTGACGCTGGGTAGCCTCGACAGCGCGCTGCCCGACTACGCCATCGCCGCCATCCGCGAAGCGCTGCCCGCATTCGAACGGCAGATCCGCGGTTACGCGATGCCCGACGCCATCCTCACCGGCGTGGAAACGCGCACCTCCTCACCCGTTCGCATCACGCGCAATGACAGCCTGCAAAGCCTCAACACCCGCGGCCTCTATCCCGCCGGCGAAGGCGCCGGTTACGCCGGCGGCATTCTTTCCGCGGCCGTGGACGGGATCAGGGTGGCCGAGGCGGTGGCTCGAAACATCATGAAAAACTGAAGCCTGCCGGATATTGTCAACGAGCGACGACATAGCTATATTGTCTTCGATCGCTGACATTTCATGATGTCGCCGTACGGCGACTCCGAGGCCATCATGTTCATCCGAACCCCGCAGGACATCGGCGCCTTGCTGCGCGAAAGCCGCAAGAAGGCCGGCCTGGGCCAAGCCGAACTGGCCCGCCGCATCGGCGTCAGCCGGCAATGGGTGGTGGAGGTCGAGCGCGGCAAGCCGCGCGCGGAAATGGGCTTGGTGCTGCGCGCCCTCAACACGCTCGACAACCCGCTGCAAACCGGCTTGGCACCACACTCCTATGGTCGCGTCGCCGACGCGCCGGATATCGACATCGACGCCATCATCGACGCCGCACGGCAGCCGCCGAAGTGAGTGTCGACGCATTGGTCGCCGTGATGGACGGCACGGCCATCGGCACCGTCGCCCGCGAACGCAGCGGCCGCTTGCGTTTCGAGTATGCAGACGCGTGGCGCCGGCAGCCGGATGCGCTGCCGCTGTCGCTGTCCATGCCGCTGGTGCGCGCCACGCATTCGCATGCCGTGGTCGACGCCTTTCTGTGGGGCTTGCTGCCCGACAACGAGCAGACCCTGGCGCGCTGGGCCAGCCACTTCCACGTTTCCGCCCGCAACGCCTTCGGCCTGCTGGCCCATATCGGGGAGGATTGCGCCGGCGCGGTGCAATTCGTGCCGAGCGAGCGATTGCCCGCGCTGCATGATCAAGTCGTCGATGACATCGATTGGCTGGACGAAGCCGAGATCGGCGAGCGCCTGCGTGCCTTGCGACAAGACCCTTCCGCCACCCGTCGCGCCACCGACCACGGCCAGTTCAGTCTTGCTGGCGCGCAACCGAAGACGGCGTTGCTGCAACGCGATGGCCGCTGGGGCGTGCCCGCCGGTCGCACGCCCACCACGCACATCCTGAAGCCGCCAACCGCCGCATTCGATGGCCACGCCGAGAACGAACATTTCTGCCTCGCCTTGGCCCGCCGGCTCGGCCTGCCGGTGGCGCAGTCCGAGGTGCACCGGTTTGACGGCGAACCCGCCATCGTGGTGACGCGTTTCGACCGCATCGAGCATCGGGGCCGACTGCTTCGCATACATCAGGAAGACCTGTGCCAGTCGCTCGCCGTTCCGCCGACACGCAAATACCAGAACGATGGTGGCCCCAGCCCGCTGGCCATCATCGACGTGTTGCGCACCCATTCCAGCGCCCCGTCCCGCGACGTGGATACCTTCATCGACGCGCTTGCCTTCAACTGGCTGATCGCCGGCACCGATGCCCACGCGAAGAACTACGCACTGCTGTTCGGTCGCGGCGGCCGCATACGCCTGGCGCCGCTGTACGACCTCGGCAGCGCATTACCCTATCCCTCGCTGCGCCAGGACAAACTGGCGATGGCCATGAAGATCGGCAACACCTATCGCCTGCGCGATATCCGCCGCCGCCACTGGGAGTCACTGTTGCGCGACGCACGCGTGGACATCGAACCGACGCTGGCACGCCTCGCCGGCATGGCCGAAGCCCTGCCCAATCACGCCAGCGATCTGGCCCGAAACATGCGCGAGGGCGGCCTCGATCATCCGATCCTGCAATCCCTGCCAGCCCTGCTTGCCGACAGCGCTCGCGAGAAAGGGCACCGGCTTTTGCAGTCCCCCGGCGACGATAGTTGATACGAAATCAGGCACGATGAGCATCACCCACCAAGGGCCTCTACGAGGCTTGGTTCGCGGAGCTCGGTTCATCGCGTCATGACCATCTTCGGCAATGACACCTTGAAGCGACCCTCTGGTGATCCAACTTCATGTTGAATCCGATCATCAAGGGCTCTGTCATGAATGCATCCACTCCACTCCGCATCGACTTCGTTTCCGATGTCTCCTGCCCTTGGTGCGCGATCGGGCTGGCTTCGCTGCAGCAGGCGTTGGCGAAACTCGATGGCGAGGTGACCGCCGAGATTCATTTCCAGCCATTCGAGCTGAATCCGCAGATGGCGGCCGAGGGCGAGGATTCCACCGAGCATCTGGTGCGCAAGTACGGCAGCTCGGCCGAGCAGATCGATGCGAACCGCGCGATGATCCGCGAGCGTGGCGCCGCGCTGGGGTTCACCTTCAACATGGATCGGCGCAGCCGCGTCTACAACACGTTCGATGCGCACCGGCTGCTGCATTGGGCCGAGCTGGAAGGGCGGCACATCGCGTTGAAGCAGATCCTGCTGCGCGCGTATTTCACCGACGGCGAGGACGTCAGCGCGCATGACACGCTGCTGCAGCTGGCCGTTGAAGCGGGACTCGATGCGGAGCGTGCGCGGCAGATTCTCGCCGGCGACGAATTTGCCGACGAGGTGCGCGCGCAGGAGCAGTTTTTCCAGTCGCGCGGCATCCATTCGGTGCCGGCCACGATCGTCAACGGCCAGCACCTGATTTCCGGCGGGCAGCCGCCGGAGGCCTTCGAGCAGGCGCTGCGGCAGATCGTTGCCGCAGCCTGAGATCCCTCACTACTGAGGGATTGGTGACGTCAGGCGCAAGTTTCAGGCGCTTTCGGTCGCCAGCCAGTGCGCGATGGGCGAGGGGTAACCCATCAGGTAGCCCTGCCCCAGCTCGCAACCCATCGCCTGCAGCGCGCCGTATTGCACCTCGGTTTCGATGCCTTCGGCGATCACCTGGATGCCCAGCGCACGGGACAGCGCCAGGATCGCCGCGACAACCGTCGTGCTGTTGGTATTGGCGCCCTTGTCCAGCTCGTGCACGAAGGCGCGATCGATCTTCAGCATGCGCAGCGGCAGCGAGTGCAGGTAGCTCAGCGATGAATAGCCGGTGCCGAAATCGTCCAGTGCGGCGCCGACGCCGGCAGCGCGCAAGCGTTCGAGCGTATCGCGCACGCGTTCGGGGTTGTCCAGCAACGCGCCTTCGGTGACTTCGGTGATCAACCGCGCGGGTGGCAGGCCGGTGCGCTCCAGCAGGGCGATCAGCCGCTCGTCGAAATCGGCATGGCGCAGGTGCAGCGCCGAGACGTTGATCGTCATGAAGGTGTCGGCCGCGCCGTCGCGCATCAGATGCGTGCAGCTCAGCTCGAACATGCGCCAGTCGATCGCCTCGATCAGGCCGCTGTCCTCGGCAATCTTGAGGAAGTCGGCCGGCCGCAGCACGCCGCGTTGCGGATGGTTCCAGCGGATCAACGCTTCGTAGCCAACCACCTTGCCGCCATCGAG
>DATJCF010000034.1:0-8031 GCA_035514935.1 Rhodanobacter sp.
CACGCTCAGCGAGCACGGCCAGGTCGATGGCGAGATCCGCGTGCCGCACGCGATCCTCAATGGCCATGTCACCGGCGACGTGTGGGTGACCACCCGGCTGGAGCTGTCGGCGCAGGCGCGCATCGACGGCAACCTGCGCTACCACACGCTGGAAATGGCCGCCGGCGCCCAGATCAACGGCAGCATCAGCCGCGAGGGCGATAGCGGGGAAGCCGCCGCGCCGCACGAATTGCCAGCGCCCGCCGAAGCGGAAGAGGCCGTATCCGCCTGAGCCGGCGAGCGCGGGTGGCGCCTCGCGCGCCACCCGCGTTCATGGAGGCAGAGGCCGTCGCGGGTATGCTTGTACCGTCCCGCAACGACCCCATCTGGAACGTCATGAACACTTTCGTCGCCATTCCCGATTACCGCAGCGCCAGTGCGCCGCTGCTGTTCACCGCGGCGGCCGCCAGCAAGGCGCATGAGCTGATCGCCGAAGAGGGCAACCCCGACCTGAAGCTGCGCGTCTACATTTCCGGCGGCGGCTGCTCGGGTTTCCAGTACGGTTTCACCTTCGACGAAGCCCAGGCCCAGGATGACCTGGCAGTCGAACGCGAGGGCGTGACCCTGCTGTGCGATCCGTTGTCGCTGCAATACCTCACCGGCGCGCAGATCGATTACGCCGAGAACCTCAGCGGCGCGCAGTTCGTCATCAGCAATCCAAACGCCAAGACCACCTGCGGCTGCGGGTCGTCGTTCTCCGCCTGAACGGCTCGCCTCGCATGGACCGGGCCAGCACGCAGCCACCCAACACCTTTGCCGGGCTCAGCCTGGTGCTGGACCGGGTGGCCGAGCGGCGCGATGACCACGCCTGGATTGACGCCCGGACACGGTCGGGTGACGCACGTTACCTGTTGCTCGACGCCGGCGGCGACACCTTGCTGCAACGCGACCGCCAGGCCCTGCGCTGGCTGGACGTCACCGAGCGCGAACAGCGGCTGGGCGACGTGCCCGCCAGCCTGCTCGGCCTGATCGACGGGCGCCCGCATTTCGTGCTGGCGCTGGACGACGCCGCCCGCACCAGTGCGCTGGCGGTTTCGCTGGGGGCGCCTTTCGCCAGCCTGCGTCATTCGGCGCTGCAACTGCCGATCGAAGAAGCGGCCTTGTTCGCGTACGCCAAGGGGCTGGTGCACTGGCAACGCGAGACCCGCTATTGCGGCCATTGCGGCGCAACGCTGCGCCTGGTCAGTGCCGGTCACCGCGCGCAGTGCAGCAACGCCGAGTGCGCGCGCGTGCATTTCCCGCGCACCGACGCGGCGATCATCGTGATCGTCGAACACGACGGCGCCTGCCTGCTGGGGCGGCAAGCCGGCTGGCCAGTGGGCCGCTACTCGACACTGGCCGGCTTCGTCGAACCGGGCGAAACCCTGGAGGACGCGGTGCGGCGCGAAGTGGCCGAGGAATCGGGCGTGCTTGTGGACGAGGTGCACTACCAATCCTCGCAGCCGTGGCCGATGCCTGCCTCCCTGATGGTGGGCTTCACCGCCACCGCGCATTCACGCGAGATCGCCATGCGCGACCACGAGCTGGAGGAGGCGCGCTGGTTCACGCCACAGCAGATTGCCGACGGCCTGGCGGACGGCAGCTTCCTGCCCTCGCCGCCGCTGTCGGTGTCCTACCGGTTGCTGGCGCATTGGCTGCAACGACGCGGCGGCATGGAGCTGGACGAACTGGTCGCCGCGGCCGGGCGGTAGAACTTGCTCACCCGAATCCGCAACGCGGCTGACGCCACACGTTGAAGTTTCAGCCGTCCAGACGGCGGAGCGTCCCTCGCTTACAATGTGTGCCATTCGTCCGCGAGTGTTTGTCATGGCCATCAGCCTGCTCATCGTCCTCATCGCCCTTGGCCTGCTGCATCTGCGGCCACAACTGGCCCGCTGGGGCGGCGACCGGCCGTTTCGCCAATGGGTGCGGCAGCTGGGCGACACCAGTGGCGTAGGCCGTGTGGTGCTGGCGCTGTTGTTGCCGCTGGCGCTTTGCGCCGCGGTAGCCTGGCTGCTGGGGCGGCTGCCGCTGGGTGAACTGTGGCAGATGCTGTTTGCGCTGGCGGTGCTGCTGTATGCATTCGGCCCGCGCGAATTCGAGGCGGACCTGGAAGCGATCGTGCAGGCGCCCGACGGACTGCAGCGCGAAGCCACGGCTCAGGCGCTGACCGAGGATGGCGAGACGGTGGCCTGGCAGGCGGCAGCGCTGGGCGAAGCGGTGGCGTATGCCGCCTTGCGCCGGCGCTTCGGCGTACTGTTCTGGTTTTTCCTGTTCGGCCCGGTGGGCGCACTGGCATACCGGCTGGGGCAGACGCTGGGGCGCGACCGTTCGCTGCAACTGGACGACGCCAGCGCGGACAGCGCGCGGCATGTGGCCAATGCACTGGATTGGTTGCCGGCGCAACTGCTGACCCTGACCCTGGCGGTGGTCGGTCACTGGGAGGCGGTGATCGGCGCATGGCAGCGCTGGCACGCCCAGGCCGCCGCCAGCAGCTGGTACAGCGCGGGGCCGGGCTTTCTCGGTGCGGCCGCCCGCGCCGATGCGATCAGCGACATCGAGGGCGGCGACGGCTACGCCGAGGATCGCACCGACCCGCTGGCCGAGCTGGTGCGTTTGCGCAGCGCCTTGCTGCGCGCCTTGCTGGCATGGCTCAGCGTGGTGGCGCTGGTGGTGATCGGCGGCTGGGTGGCCTGAGAGCCGGGATTGGGGATTCGGGATTGGGGATTCGGAACGGCGCCGCTAGGCCAGGTCGCCGCGTAGTTCGTTGACGCGTGCCTCCAGTGCTTCGGCGCTGGCTTGTGCGGGCTCCAGTGGCGCACCGGCGACCAGTTCCACGCGCGCCCGGAAACGGCGCGGCAAGCGCGCGCGGTGCAACCGTGAATCGCGGCGGCTCCACACACTGCCCCACAGGCCACGCAGCGCCAGCGGCACGACCGGCACCGGGCGACGCGTCAGGATTTTCTCCACGCCGGGACGGAATGGCGCGATCTGGCCGTCCTCGCTCAAGCCACCTTCGGGGAAGATGCACACCACCTCGCCCGCGGCCAGGGCGGCGTCGATCGCGTCGTAGGCCTGCTGCAATACGGCCGCATCCTCCTTGTAACCCGCGATGGGAATCGCCTTGGCGGTACGGAAGACGAAGCTCATCAGCGGGATGTTGAAGATCCTGTAGTACATGACAAACCGCACCGGGCGCCGCAGCTTCGCCATCAACAGCAGCGGGTCCATGTAGCTGACGTGATTGCATACCAGCAGCACCGGGCCATCCTCGGGAACGTGCTGCAAACCGTCGGCACGCACCCGGTACAGCGTGTTCACCAGCACCCAGGTGATGAAGCGCATCAGGAACTCGGGCACCAGGGTGAAGATGTACGCGGCCACCGCGATATTGAGCAGTGCGGCGGCGAGGAAAATCTGCGCCGCATCCAGGCCGAGCGCCCCCAGCCCCAGCCCGAACCCCGCCGCCAGCACGATCAGCAAGGCGTTGACGATGTTGTTGCCGGCGATGATGCGCGACAACTTTTCGCGCGGCGCCCGCGCCTGCACGAAGGCGAACAGCGGCACCACGTAGAAGCCGGCAAACACGCCGATCAGGGTGAGGTCCAGCGCGATGCGCCAACTGCCCGCGCCGTGCAGGAAGGTCAGCCAGTCCACCCCGCGCACCGCCGCCACGCCGTGCCGTGCGAAGTACAGATCCACGCCGAACATGGTGAGCCCGAACGCACCCAGCGGCACCAGCCCGATCTCCACCCGCTTGCCCGACAGCCGCTCGCACAGCAGCGCGCCGATGCCGCTGCCGACCGAGAACAGGGTCAGCACCAGCGTATTCACCGAACCGTCGCCACCCAGCGTCTCGCGCGTGTAGTTGGGCAATTGCGCGATCAGCACGGTGCCGAAAAACCAGAACCACGAGATGCCCAGCACCGCGTTCCAGACGGCGCGATCCGCGCGCGTGATGCGCAGCACGCGTGCCGTTTCGCTGAACGGGTTCCAGTTGAATTTCAGATCGGGCGCGGTGGCCGGCGCGGCGGGAATCCTGCGGCAGACCAGATATCCCGTCACCGCCACCGCGATGGTGGCGCCCGACGCCAGCAGCGGGCCAATACCCGCGACCAGCATCAAGGCATTGCCCGCGATCATGCCGATCAGGATCGCCAGCTGCGTGCCCATCTCCACCAGGCCATTGCCGCCCACGAGTTCAGCCGGTTTCAGCGCCTGCGGCAGGATCGCGTACTTGATCGGCCCGAACACGGTCGAGTGCATGCCCATCATGAACAGCACCACCAACAGCAGCGAGAGGTGATGGGTGTAGAAACCGATCGCCGCAACCACCATCGCCGCGATCTCGAACAGCTTCACCCAGCGGATGATGCGCGTCTTCTCGAACTTCTCCGCCAGCTGCCCCGCCGTGGCCGAGAACAGGAAGAACGGGATGATGAACAACGCCGGCGCGAAGTTCGTGTACAGCGACACGGTGTAGTCGCCCAGCCCCATCTGGAACGCCACCAGCATCAGCAGCGCATTGCGGAACGCGTTGTCGTTGAACGCCCCCAGCGCCTGCGTCCAGAAGAACGGCGCGAAACGACGCTTGCCCAGCAATGCGAATTGACTCATGCGAATCCATGGCGGGTGGGTTGGGGTGTCGGGTGTTTTCTTCCCAGGCTATCTGGGGTGTGGAGCGAAGAGCGCCCCCATCCGCCCTGTCAGGCACCTTCCCCCGCAGAGCGGGGGAAGGGAGCGATCAGCGCCCTCGAAACAACCAGCTTTCTTCCCCCGATGCGCGGGGGAAGGTGCCGAAGGCGGATGGGGGCACTCCTGACCAAAAAAGTTCTCCCTCCCAACCCATGTCCGACCTTACCGCCTCAAGCGCGATGCAACGCCCGGTGCGCAATATCGCGGCGATGGAACGCGCCGTCGTAATGGATCTTCTCGATCGCAGCGTAGGCATGCATGCGGGCAGCAGCAAGATCGTTGCCCAGTGCGCAGACGGTGAGCACGCGGCCGCCGGCGGTAACCGCGCGGCCTTGTTGGTCGAGTTTGGTGCCGGCGTGGAAAACCTTGACGTCGGGCGCGGCGGCGGCATCCAGCCCGTCGATCACGTCGCCGCTGCGCACCCGCGCCGGATAACCCGCGGCAGCCAGTACCACGCCGATGGCCGACCGGCGGTCCCAGCGCGCGCTAACTTCATTCAGACGGCCATCCAGTGCGGCGTCGATCAGGTCCACCATGTCCGATTTCAGCCGCATCAGGATGGGCTGGGTTTCCGGGTCGCCGAAACGCACGTTGTATTCGATGACCTTGGGATGGCCCTGCTTGTCGATCATCAGCCCTGCGTACAGGAAGCCGATGAACGGTGCGCCTTCCAGCGCCATGCCGCGCAGGGTGGGTTCGATCACTTCCTTCAGGATGCGCTGCTCGACTTCCGGCGTAACCACCGGCGCGGGCGAGTACGCGCCCATGCCGCCGGTGTTGGGGCCGAGGTCGCCTTCGTCGCGACGCTTGTGGTCCTGGCTGGAGGCCATCGGCAGTGCGTGGCTGCCGTCGCTCATCACGATGTAGCTGGCTTCCTCGCCGTCGAGGAATTCCTCGATCACCACGCGGGCGGAGGCGTCGCCAAAGCTGTGCGCGCCCAGCATGTCGTGCAGGGCCAGCTCGGCATCGGCCTGGGTCAGCGCCACTACCACGCCCTTGCCGGCGGCCAGGCCATCGGCCTTGATCACGATCGGCGCGCCATGCTGGCGCACGTAGGCCAGCGCGGGCTCCAGCTCGGTGAACACCGCGTAGTAGGCGGTGGGGATGTTGTGCCGCTGCAGGAAATCCTTGGCGAACGCCTTGGAGCCTTCCAGTTGCGCGGCGATGGCGCGCGGCCCGTAGATGCGCAGGCCCGCATCGCGGAAGCGGTCGACCACGCCGGCCACCAGCGGCACTTCGGGGCCCACCACGGTCAGCCCGACACCCTCGTCGCGGGCCAGTTTCAGCAGGCCATCGAGATCGGTCACGGCCACGTCGGCGTTGCGCACGCCCGGCTCACGGGCGGTGCCGGCGTTGCCGGGCGCCACGATCACTTCGCTGACCCGCGGCGATTGCTTCAGCTTCCACGCCAGCGCGTGTTCGCGACCGCCGCCGCCGATGACGAGAACCTTCATGTACTGCTCCGATACAGATGCGCGCCGGCGCGGCGCCGTCGCGCATTGTAGGGCACGCTGCGCCCTGGACGTCGGCGCGGTCAGTTTGGCGAATGGCCTTCGCCGGCCGTTTGCAGCAGCGCCAGCAATGCGGCGCGCGGCAATTTTCCGGTTTCATTGCGCGGCAGCGCGTCCACCAGCCGCAGCGGTCGCGGCAGGAACAATGGGTCGATCGCGCGGCGCAGTGCGTCGAGGATGGCGTGCTCGTCCAGCCCGGGCGCCACCACCACGGCCGCGATGCGGCGCACGCCGATGGTGTCGGCGTCGTCCAGTTGCAGCATCACGCCGTCGCGCACGCCGGAAATGGCCAGCAGGCGGCGGGTGAGGTCGGCCAGCGAGGCGCGCTTGCCGGCGATTTCCAGCAGGTCCGCACGACGACCGCGCAAACGGAAACGCCGACCGCCATCGTGCAGGCTGACCAGGTCGGCCAGCGCCACCGCGTCATCGAGCTGTGGCGCATCGACCAGGGTGCCGTCCGGCTGCGGGTGCAACTGCACGCCATCGAACAGCGACCACTCCTCCTGCACGCTGGCGCGGCGGCTGGCGAACACGCAGGTCTCGGTGGAACCGAACACCTCCAGCAAGGGCGCGCCGAAACGCTGCTCGGCGGCCAGCGCCAGTTCGCCCGACAGCGGCGCCGTGGCCGAGACCATCGCCGCCAGCGGCGGCAGCGCGATGCCGGAGTCGACCAGGGCGCGCAGGTGCACGGGCGTGGTCACCAGCACGCGTGGCGCGGGCACCTCCGCCAGCGCCGCCGCCACATCGGCGGGAAAGAACGGCCGTCCGGCATGGATGCCGATGTCGCCCAGCAGGGGCAGCAGCACCGACATCTCGATGCCGTACATGTGCTGCGGCGGCACCGTGGCAACGACCTCGAACCGCTGGCCCAGCTCGGCGCGCAGCATCTGCAGGTTGCCGGCGGTGCTGGCGTGGAAGCTGCGCCAGGTTTTCCGGTTGGCGCTGGGCGTGCCGGTGGAGCCGGAGGTGTAGCCGATCGCCACCACCTGGTCGGCATCGATCATTGGCAACACGAAATCGCCGCTTTCGACCGTCGCCTCCAGTGGCGACATCCTCTGGTAGCGCGGCGGCGCCAGATCCAGCGGCAGGTCACCCAGCACATGGCAGCCGGGATGCGCCGCCATCACCTCGTCCACTGCCTGCGGCGCGCGCGAGGAGGGCAGCAGGTTGGTCTGGCCACGCAGCGCGATGGCGCAAAACGCCACCAGGAAAGCGTAACGATCCTCACACAGGTTGACCGTCGCCGCGGTGGCCGGCAACTGCGCCGCCACCTGCCGCACGTGGCCGAGGAACCGGGCGGCACTGACCGCGGCGCCATCGCGCCAGGCCACCGTGCGATCGGCGGCGGTGGCGAACAGCAGGGGCAGCCGGCTGGGCGCCTCTTGCTGGAATGTGTCGTAGACGATGGCCAAGCGGGGTTCTCCTGTGGCATCCGGCCGATCGGCAGGTGCTTCCGTGCAGACGATTCAACGGCGAATTATTACCCGGCGGCTCAGTGCCGAATAGTGGCGCCGGTGAGGGCGTCGCGGATGGTCGTGGGGCGTTCCTGCTGTCCCAGCGGCGCGTCCAGCAGGCCGTCCAGCGCGTCGCCGAAATAGCTGGCCACCGTGTCCGCCGCGCGAGCCGGTGCGCTGCCGTGCGGGTTGGCGCTGGTGGAAACCAGGGCGCCGCCGTAGGCGCGGCACAAGGCTGCTGCCGGCGCGTGGGCCGTCACCCGCAAGGCGATGCCGGCGTGCGCGCCGGCGATCCACTCGGGAATGTCGGCGGCGCGCGGAAGAATCCAGGTATGCGGCCCGGGCCAGCTGGC
>DATJCF010000035.1:0-4537 GCA_035514935.1 Rhodanobacter sp.
CAACCGCACGTTCAAGGCGTTCGCCTTCGCCATCGTGGCCGGCGAATACCTCCTCGGCCTGCTGCCGCGCGGCACCCACAGCTACCGCAAGCTGATCCGGCCGGTGGAGATGCGCGCGTGGGCCGCCGCCGCGGGGCTCGAGTTCAAGGCGGTGGACAGCCTCATGTACAACCCGCTCACGCGCCGGTTCCGCGTCGCGCCGAACCGCGAAGACATCAACTACATGGCCTGCTTCGCCAGGAAAGGCTGACCTCCATGCGGCGTTTTCTCGCCTTGTCGCGTTCCCTCCACGGCGTGCTCGATATCGCCATGCCCGGCTTCGTCGCGTTGCTGTGGCTGGGGCATTTCCCCTCGTGGCCGGTGCTGGCGTTGTGCCTGGCGACCGCGCTGGCCGGCTATACGGCCATCTACGCGCTGAACGACCTGATCGGGGTGAAGGACGACAAGGAAAAGGTCGCCGGCGGGATCACTCCGGGCTACGCGGTGGAGGCGTCCGCCATGCGTTACCCGCTGGCACAGAACCTGATCAGCATGAAGGGCGCGCTGGCGTGGTTCGGCTTCTGGTTCGCGCTGGCCGTGCTCGGCACCTGGTTGCTGAATCCGATGATCCTGCTCATCGTGTTCGCCGCGGCGGCGCTGGAGGTGGTCTACGTCAAGCTGCTGAAGGTCACCTGGTGGCGCACCGTGATCAGCGGCCTGGTCAAGTCGGCCGGCCCGGTCGCCGCCGTCTTCGCGGTGATTCCCGCGCCGTCATGGTCGTGGCTGCTGGGCCTGCTGGTGTGGCTGATGCTGTGGGAAATCGGCGGGCAGAACATCCCGGCCGACTGGAACGACATCGAGGAAGATCGTCGCATCGGCGCACGCACCATTCCGCTGGTGTTCGGCCTGCGCACCGCCAGCGTGCTGGTGGCGATCAGCCTGAGCCTGACCGTGCTGGCCAGCGCGCTGCTGCCGCGCCTGTCGCCGTTGGCGGGCGGCTGGCCGTTCCAGCTCGCCATCCTCGCCGTCGGCGCCGGCCTGCTGCTGCCGCCGGCGATCGGACTCGTACGCACGCTGGACGGCCGCCAGGCCGCGCGCCTGTTCGACCGCGCCAGCCTGTATCCGCTGGCTCTGCTGGCGATCGTCACGGTGTTCGTGCTGATACGTTGAGGCGTCGATGGCGCTGCGGCGGGTTCAGGGCGACGGGCTGTGGTCGAGCAAGACTGACGCCCCGGTCGATCGAATGACGGCGATGAACCGTTCAGCCGAGCGTGCGGCGTTTATACACAAGAGAAAACGCCCCCGCTTGGCGCTTGTCGCCCATCCATGGGCGGCAAGTCCGTGAGTCGGGGCCGAGCTTTTCGATCGGACTCGGGCAACCGCTCCTGCGTTGCCTCAACTCCGGCGCCCATGCCGCTGCCCGCTGCGCGGCCTGTCGACCCCGACTCACCGCCGCGCAAGGGACACCGGGTAAAGCCGCGGGCAATTCCGGCCCGCACTCTGTGCGCAACCGCTGCGCGGTTGCAAGAGCGGAAGAGCCGAGATGCCAAACGTTCAATTAGGAGTGTGGCTTGGTGCTGCTAAGACGGTCGGCTATCGGCCAGAAGCTGACGTTACCGAGAAGGCAATCCGGTTGTCCATGAGCCTGCTGGAAGAGAGATTTCTGGAGCCTTTGGCGGCGCATCGGGTACAGGCACCCACTGGTTTTCGCGTTTTTGATGCATCACGCCTATCACGGCAATATCCTTGTCGCCTTTCTTGGTCAGCAATGCACGGAATGGATGGTCGGGGGTCAGGGTGCCGCCCATGGGCCGTATAGAAATTGCATTGAACTTGCGGCCATTCTGATCGCTGACGAAGCCCTGGGTGAAGCCACCCATAAACCCGGAATCGTTCTTCATTTTCCAAGCAATTTCGTCTTCCGGGTTGGGGGTCACGATCAAGAACGAGGAATTTGGTTCCATCAAATGGGACGCTTGGACGACGACTTCAATCGACCCGCCTTCACCTTTGATTGCGGTGTAGGTGAGATTCGAAAAGCCCTGATGCTGCGGGGTGAACGAAGCGTAGCCCTGAGTCACGCTCACGATTTGCGAGATGGCGGCATCCAACCCAATCGTGTGCATATCGATGAACAGGGTTTGCCGCAACACTGCCGGCATGTCGCATCCATCGACTCTTACGGGAATGATTCTTGTCTTGCCTTTGGAGGCAGTGTAGAGCGCATTTTGCCACTCCAGTTTGACCATGCCGCTCGCCAAGCTGGTAGCCGACACAAAGAAGAATACGAACTCAGGAGCTTCGAGCCCCTTATTCATCTGATCAATGATGCCATCGCCCGGGCGGATGGACCATGCGTCGTAAAACACCTGGTCGTGGCCGAATATGCCGGCGAGTTTGAGCGCAACTGGCTCAACAAGAGGCTTATCTTTGTAGTTGTGGCTCAGGAAGATTTTATGGGTCACCGCGTATTCCAAGGCTGCAGGGGTACATTCAACAGGTTGTAGCCGATCAATTGCTGGGCTCGCCATCGCTACGCGTCGTTCCAGGGCCAGCTAAGTCCGATACCAGCGCGTCCACCTTGGGTCGAGAGCTGACCTTACCTCTTAGGGCTTGGGGGATTCCACTTGATCGGCATGACCTAGTGCGTTGGCGGTCACCGCGGGCCGCTGGGCTGCAACCCAAGCCTTGTCAGAGATGGTCCCTGCGACGCTGGTGGCGCCGAAGACAGCCGCCGCTATAGAGAGCACGAAGCACCAAGCCTCTACCTTCGATAAGGAAATCGGCATACGGAATCGATGGAGGATGGGGTTGTTGCTCCTCATTGTTCGGATAAGTGCCCACCCAGCAACCCGCCGACCAATCGGCCCAAGTTGGGATTGAAACTTTTCCATGAGGCCGGCCAAGTTGAAGTCTGCATTGAGGTCGATATTCCGCTGCTTGGCGATATCTCGAATCTTCGTAGCGTCGGCATCGAACGCCTGCAGAGTCCCCTGGATCTCGCGACTCAGTTCCTCCTGCATCGCGATGATGGCCGTGATATATGTGGCAAGCAATTTGGTTAGTGCTCCAAATCCTACGGCCATGGCAAAAGCCGAAATCGCCCTGGCGAACTCAACCTCGCCTAGATATGGGGCGACCTTATCGACGTTCGACAACAGCAGCACTACGACAGCACCAACACCCGCCGTGAACCATGCCGCATAGTTACCTAACTCTGCGGGAAACCGGGTAAGCACCGCAACGAACATCTTTGCGGCGCCCATGTTTTCGTGGTTTTCCTTGTTAAGCCTATTCCACTCGACCAGTGGATCGCCGGTTGAATCCGCTTTCGTCATCACGCTCCCCTGTGTCCTTGCAGCGATAGCGCCGTCCACCGGCGCCCCCTGCGCAGCATATACGGACTGTCCGTTACGGGTCGGTCAGCGACCATCGGGCATCACTTACCAGTCGACGAATGAGCGCACGGCGTCCGACTGTCAGTGACCGGCCAGAAGCGGACGGCCACGGACAGCCCTAAATCATAGAAGCTGTACAATCCCGCCGACGTCCCCCCGCTTTTGAGTAGCACCGCAGTTTGGAGTCCAATTCCCCATCCGAAGGAGATTGGACGTGAAGAAGCGGTTTACCGAAGAACAGATCATCGGCTTCCTGCGTGAGGCGGAGGCCGGCATGCCGGTGAAGGAGCTGTGTCGCAAGCACGGCTTCAGCGAGGCCTCGTACTACCTGTGGCGCAGCAAGTTCGGCGGCATGAGCGTGCCCGACGCCAGGCGGCTGAAGGAGCTGGAGACGGAGAACGGGCGTCTGAAGAAGCTGCTCGCCGAGCAGGTGCTCGAGAACGAGGTCATCAAGGACGCCCTGCGAAAAAAGTGGTGAGCGCACCGGCTCGACGCGAGCTGGTGCGGCAGATGATCGACAAGGGATTGAGTCAGCGGCGCTCGCTGGCGGTCGCCGGCATGAGCGCCAGCGCGTATCGCTATGCGACACGCCCGGACCACAACGTGGAGCTGCGACAACGGATCCTGGCCCTGGCGCAACGGCACAAACGCTACGGCGTGGGAATGATCCATCTGAAGCTGCGGCAGACGGGGTGGCTGGTGAACTACAAGCGCGTGGAACGGCTGTATCAGGAAGCGAAGCTGCAGGTGCGGCGGCGCAAGCGGAAGAAGGTGCCCGTTGCCGAGCGGCAGCCGCTGGCGCGGCCGAAAGCCGCCAACGAGGTCTGGTCGATGGACTTCGTGTTCGATCGCACCGCCGAGGGCCGCGTCATCAAGTGCTTGACGGTCGTGGATGACGCCACTCACGAGGCCGTCGTTATCGAGGTCGAGCGGGCAATCTCCGGCATGGGCGTGACGCGCGTGATGGATCGCCTGGCACTCACCCGTGGCCTGCCACGGGTGATTCGCAGCGACAACGGAAAAGAGTTCTGCGGCAAAGCGATGGTCGCCTGGGCGCACGAGCGTGGTGTGCAACTGCGTCTGATCGAGCCAGGGAAGCCGAACCAGAACGCCTACATCGAATCGTTCAACGGCCGCCTGCGCGACGAATGCCTCAACGA
>DATJCF010000036.1:0-2239 GCA_035514935.1 Rhodanobacter sp.
CGTGGTCGGCACGCCCAGGTGATGCATGGCCTCGCTGCACAGGAATTCGCGGATCGACGAACGCAACACGGCACGCCCGTCCGCACCGCGCGAATACGGCGTGCGTCCGGCGCCTTTCAACTGCACTTCCCAGCGCTCGCCAGCCGCATTGATCACCTCGCCCAGCGAGATCGCGCGCCCATCCCCCAACTGGCCGGCCCAATTACCGAACTGGTGGCCGCCGTAATTGGCCGCGAACGGCTGCATGCCCGGCAAAAGCGCGTTGCCGCCGAATACCCGGGCGAAAGCCAGCGTGGTGATGTCCGTCACGCGGATACCCAGCAGGGCCGCGGTTTCGGCCGAATACGCCAGCAACCGCGGCGCGGCCACCGGCGTGGGCTCGACCAGCGAATACAGCGCGCCTTCCACCTGGCGCAAGCCCGCGCCCCGCTCGGGGTCGGCGGGCAATTCGTGGACAAACGCATTGTCGAAACGCAGCTTGAGCATGCGGAGGTCGATCGGCAGGAGAGACCATCCTATATCCGGTCGGCGACAATGCCTTGCAAGGCGTCGTCACGTGCCACGAGCCGTAACGCCCATGCGGCTATAGTCCGCCACACCGACATCTGCGGAAACGCCCATGCCCGATACACCCAGCCTCAACGCCGACGCCCTGCCCGAGGACGCACCCTATATCGTCGACACCACGCGCTGGGTCGAGCGTGCCGTGATCGGCTTGAACCTCTGCCCGTTCGCCCGCGCACCGCACGTGCAGGGCAAGCTGCGCATGCGCGTCAGCCATGCGCGCGACACCGACGCGCTGCTCGATGATCTCTGCGGCGAACTGCAATCGCTGAACGCGTTGACGCCCGAAGAGTGCGAAACCGGCCTGCTGATTCACCCGTTCGTGCTCACCGATTTCCTGGATTACAACGACTTTCTCGACGTGGCCGACGCGACGTTGCAGACGCTGGGACTGGAAGGCGTATGGCAGGTGGCCAGCTTCCATCCGGACTACCAGTTTGCCGACAGCAGCCACGACGACATCACCAATTTCAGCAACCGTTCGCCCTGGCCCACGCTGCACCTGCTGCGTGAGGCGAGCGTGGAGCGGGCGATGGAATCGATGAGTGACACCGATGCCATCTACCGCAACAACATCGCCACCCTGGAGCGATTGGGCCATGCGGGCTGGCAGGCGCTGTGGCGCGACGGCAAAGGCTGAACGCATCGCGCCATCGCGCAAGGCGCGTGACTTTCGGCAGGCGGCCCCTGACAGGCCAGCTCTATAATCGAAGCATGCGCGAGAGCGCGCGCTGACCATGGAACCGTGATGCCCAAGACAATGAAGGCGCTGGTCAAGCGCAAGCCCGAACAGGGCATCTGGATGGAAGAAGTCCCGGTGCCGGAGGTCGGCCCGAACGAAGTGTTGATCAAGATCGAGAAAACCGCGATCTGCGGCACCGACCTGCACATCTACAAATGGGATGAGTGGAGCCAGCGCACGATCAAGCCCGGCCTCACCATCGGCCACGAATTCGTGGGGCGCATCGTGGAGATCGGCCCCGGTGTCACTGGCTACAAGGTCGGCGACCGGGTCTCGGCCGAAGGCCACATCGTCTGCGGCCACTGCCGCAACTGCCGCGCTGGCCGCCAGCATCTGTGTCCCCACACCGTCGGCATCGGCGTGAACCGCAATGGGGCGTTCGCCGAATACATGAGCATGCCCGCTTCCAACCTGTGGCCGATCCCCGACCAGATTTCGTCGGAACTGGCCGCGTTCTTCGACCCGTACGGCAACGCCGCACATTGCGCGCTGGAGTTCGACCTGATCGGCGAAGACGTGCTGATTACGGGTGCCGGCCCCATCGGCATCATCGCTGCCGGCATCTGCAAGCACGTGGGCGCGCGCAACGTGGTGGTCTCCGACGTCAACGACTACCGCCTGAAACTCGCCGCCGACATGGGCGCCACGCGGGTGGTGAACGTTTCCAAGCAATCGCTGGGCGACGTGGTGAAAGACCTGCACATCGAAGGTTTCGATGTGGGCCTGGAGATGAGCGGCAACCCGCGCGCGTTCAACGACATGCTCGAATGCATGTACCACGGCGGCAAGGTAGCCATGCTCGGCATCATGCCGCGCGGCGCCGGCATCGACTGGGACAAGGTGATCTTCAAGGGCCTCACCCTGCAAGGCATCTACGGCCGCAGGATGTACGAGACCTGGTACAAGATGACGCAAATGGTGCTGACCGGCTTT
>DATJCF010000037.1:0-13973 GCA_035514935.1 Rhodanobacter sp.
GCCTTGCGCCAGCGGGAAACGCCAGTGACTGGCGCTGCGCCAGTCCAGCGGCTGCGGCGGTTGTGGCGCGGCAATCGGCTCGCTACTGCCGGGGCCGGCCACATCGACCACCAGGCCATCGAAGGCCTCGGCGTGGATCGACGGATCGGCCTGCGCGCGCGCATGCACGCGCGCCAGCGTGTCGAACCAGCGGTCACCCTGAAGCAGCGCCTGCGTCACCGCTTCGCTGCGATTCAACGGCGCGGCGATCACCATCGGGAAACAGCGCCCCACCCGATCGCTGGCCGGCCCCAGCACCCCGACCCATGCCGAATCCCCGCAGATGCCCGCGGGCATCGCGAAACGCCAGATCGGGCTGGCGTGATATACCGCTGGCCAGTCGTTGCCCAGCACGCCACGCGCCGCATCCACCGCGTGCTCGAAATGCTGGTCCCAGCAGTCGACGAAACGCACCGGCAGGCGCCGCTGCACGAAATCCCCTACCCCGGGAAGCTTGCCGAAGAATCCTGCCCCTGTCGGATTCGGCATGCGCTCAGCCTCCGCACCTGAAGTGCTGCACCTCGGTGTTGAGGAACGGGTTGCGCAGATTGCTGGCCTGCAAGGTCACCTTGGCCACGCGGCCGCCAAAGTTGAAGCTGGCCAGGAAGCGCAGGTCCGACTGCTTCTGCAGATTCGCCGCCTGCAGCGCGCGGAAGAACGCCCAGTCCCCCTGATAGTCGAACGAGCTGATCAGCGTGCCGGCGGTGTCGTAGGCGGCGATGGTGACGTTGCCCGGCTGTGGGCCCGGCCACTTCATCGCGGCACTGGTGACGCCGCCGGGCTGGTACTCGTACTTCTGTCCGTCGATATCGATCACCAGTTTGCCGATGGCCGGGTCCAGCGTGGGCGCCAGGATCGTGAAGTCCACTTCCGGCAGGCCGCCGCCGCGGAAATACATCTGCCGGATATCGTCGGCGGCCTGCGCCTGCTGCAGCACACCGGGCGGGCCGGCGACCGCGCCGGGGCCGGTTTTCCATTGCCAGTTGCGTCCGCTGGCATCGACCAGCTTGGCCAGCGTCTGCTTGTTGAACGTGTCGAAGCGACCGCCGTTGCCGAACAGCTCACCGAAGTTCTGCAGCGGGATTTCCGAGCGTCCGTTGGGCGCGAACGGATAGCGGCCACGGATGAAGTCGGCGCAATCGTTGCCCACCGCCTGCTGGAACTGGTCGCCCAGCGCGCCCTTGGTGCCGCTGGCCACCAGCGCCTGGCTCTTGCCGGTCAGTGCGTTGACCCAGCCGGATACCGGCGGCGGCAACTGGGCCGCTTCCTGCTGCGCCATCAGCAACTGCGGGTTGGGTTGGCCGGCCGCGCTGCTGAAGTCGGTCATCGTCAGCAAGGTCTTGCTGAGCTGGTCGAGCACGCTCAGCGTGCGGTCGATCGGCGCGGCACCGGGCGCGCCATCGGTGAGCTTGTTGAGCGTGTCGAAGTGCTCGCTGATCGCCGCGCCTGGCTTCTCGCCGGCGTCGGCGGCGGGGGCGCCGTTGACGTTGGCCAGCGCACGCGACAACGCACTCTGCGTGGCCTTTTTCGCGGCCGCCTTCTCCGCCAGCGCCGCCGCGTTCTCGGCCGCGCTGGCCGGCGGCTCGCGCAGCATGTCGTGGGTGTTGTCGCGCACCACCTGCAACAGGGATTTCAACGGCGAACTGGGGCCGGACAACTTGGCCGCGATCGCGCTGGCATCCTGGATGCTGTTGATCGGCTGCAGCTCCAGGTCATCGAGCAGTGCGTCCCATGCCTTGATGTAATCCTGCTGGTACAGCGCCAGCACCTGCTGGACGAGGCGCGCCCGTTCGATCGCGTCGATCTTGCTGCCGCCGAACACCCAGTCGTCCGCGGCAAACTGCTTCACCGCCTGCTCGATGCCCTTGCCGGCTTCGTCGGCGAACATCGGCTGGGTGAACAGCGCCGGCAACGGGTCGGACAGGGCCGCGCCGCTCTTGCGCCGGAACACGTTGCCGAGCAGGCCCAGCTCCTTGTCCAGCCGCAGCGGCGGATGGTCCGCGCCGGTGGCAGACAGTTTGAGGCTGCCGTAGATCAGCGTGGACAGATCCGCCGTACGCAACGTGCTGCGCGCCTGTTCCACCAGGGCGCTGTCGAGCGTCAGCGGATGCAGCCGCCCCGGCTCGGCCACCAATGCCTGGAAGTGTTTGGACAACGCCTTCTGCAGCACCGGATCGCCCGGGAAGATCTTGCGCCACTCGATGTCGGTCAGCGCGATCAGCTCATCGGCATCCTGGTGCTTGGGCTCGCCCAGCATCAGATAACCCTTGAGGTAGTAGTACAACGCCTGCGGATCGCTGGCGCTGCCGGTGAGCCCGCTGCGGAACTGCGACGCCACGCCCGGCAACAGCACGCCGTTGAGCTCGCGGATGTAGGCGTCGTGCACCTCGTCACCCACGGCATGGCCCTGGTACAGGCCGAAGCGCATCAACAGCGGCACGTCGCCCTGGTATTTGCGCGCCGTGTCCTGCACTGCGGACAACGCTTCCAGCCGCTCCAGCGCCATCGCGAAATAGGCTTTCTGGGTGGTGGCGGACGAAGGATCGCTGTCGGCCGGATAGCCTTGCAGCGACGTCTGCACCTGCGCCAGATAGGCCTTGTTGCGGCCGTAGCTGGTGGTGAAGCCCGCGAACAGCAGCAGCGTCAGCAACAAGACGCCCACGTACGAGGCGGCCTGCAGCAGCACCTTCTGCCGCTCCAGTTTCGGGTTGGTGCCGGCAAAGCCGGACTCCTTGAACAGCACGTCCTTCAGCAGGCGCTCGACGAAGAACGTGCGTCGCTGCGCGTCCGGCGCCTGCACCTGCGCCGCATCCACGCCGAACGTGCGCGCCACCGCGCCCATCATGCGGTCGATGGGCGTGCCTTCCTGCGTACCCGAGGTGAGATAGACGCCGCGCAGCAGCAGCGGCGTGCCGTATTTGTGCCCGCTGAACACGCCTTCCACGAATTGCTGCGCGATCTCGCGCAGTGCGCCCAGTTGCTGCGGGAACGACAGGATCGCCGCGCGCCGCGCCCGGTCGCGCTCGGTATGCAGGCGGTCGAGGATGCGCGTGTTGAGCCGGTCCAGCAGCAAGCCGAATTCGTCGGCGAAACTGCGCGCCGCGGTGCCGTCGACGGTCTTGCCGACGGGGAACGACATGCCCCACACCTGGCTGCGCAACTGTGGGTTGAGGTCGTCGAAGAACTCGGTGAAACCGGCGATCAGGTCGCACTTGGTAAGCACCAGGTACACCGGCACGCCGATGCGCAGCTGCTCCACCAGCTCGTCCAGACGACGGCGGATCGCCTGGATGTGCTCGTGCCGGCCGGCCTCGTCCAGCACCAGCAGGTCGGACATGCTCATGGCGATGATCACGCCGTTGATCGGCCGACGCTTGCGGTACTTGCGCAGCAGTTTCAGGAACTCGGTCCACGCCGACGCGTCGGCCCCGCGGTCGGAATCCTGGGTGGTGTAGCGGCCGGCCGTGTCGAGGAACACCGCTTCGTCGGTGAACCACCAGTCGCAGTTGCGGGTGCCGCCGATGCCGCGCAGCGCTTCCTTGCCGAAGCGGTCGGACAGCGGGAAGTTGAGGCCGGAGTTCTGCAGCAGCGTGCTCTTGCCCGATCCAGGCGGTCCGATCACCACGTACCACGGCAGCGTGTACAGGTTGCTGCCGCCGCGGCGGGTCTTGCGCAAGGTGTCGATCGCCTCCTGGAAGCGCCCCTGCAGTTGCGCCCGCTCGGCCGTGCTGCGGTCATCGCCCGCGTCCTGCGCGCCCTGCCCGGCCAGGTCGCCGGACATCTGTTTGGTCTTGCTGCGCACGCGCAGCTGCTGCACCTGCAGGCAGACCACCCACACCACCACGATCAGCACGATCAGCACCAGCCGCGAGATCGGGCTGGCCAGCGGCTGCGAATCGCCCAGGCCCAGGTACGGGCCGCCCAGCCAGATCAGCACCGACAGCAACACGATCCCGACGAGGGTGATGAACCAGCCGGTCCTAAACAACGTCATCAGCTTGCTCACGCGCTCAACCCTCGGGGATGTAGATGATTTCGACGCGGCGATTGCGCGTGCGATTGGCCGGAAGATCGGGCGGCAAAGCGATCGGCTTGGACGCGCCGGCACCGCTGGATTCCAGCCGTCCGGCGTTGTCGATGCCCTGGCTGAGGATCTGCAGCACCGAACGGGCGCGGGCCGCCGACAGCGCGAAGTTGTCCTTGAACTTCAGCGAGTGGATCGGCTGGTCGTCGGTGTGGCCCACCACGATCACCCGGCCCGGCACCTGGTTCAGCGCCTTGGTGATCGTGTGCAGCAGCGGCAACTGTCCCGCACTCACCTCGGTGCCGCCGGAGGCGAACATCGACGGCGCGCTCAAGCGCAGCAGCTCCTGGCCGTCGTCGCGATCGATGATGGCCAGCTCACCGGCCTGTTCCTGCGGCGCCAGCAGTTGCTTGAGCGTGGGACGCGCGGGTTTGGGCTGCGCCTGGTTCAGGCGCGCGGTATCCGGCGGCGTGGCGCTTTCCAGGCCGATCTGCGCAATCTGGCCACTGGCCGGCGCGGAGAGATCGTTGAGGCGCGAATAGAAATACACGAAGCCCGCCAGCAGCAATACCGCCGCCGCCGCCGCGATCACCCACAGCGGCACGTAGCGCACCAGCGGGTTGCGGCGATCCTCGACGCCGCGCCAGTGCGGCGCCAGCTCTTCCGCGGCCGGCGCGCGCTGCGCCTTGATCCGCCGGTACAGATCCTCCTGGATCTCGGCCAGCTTGGTGCGGCCGCCAGACTCGATCTGGTAGCGGCCGCCGAAACCCAGCGCCAGGCAGATGTACATCAGCTCGATCAGGTCGACATGCTTGGCGAAATCCGCGCACAGGCGTTCAAGGATCTGGAAGAACTTGGCGCCGCCGTACGACTCGCCGTGGAAGGTCACCAGCAGGGTCTTCTGCGCCCAGCCACTGTGCTCGCCCCACGGCGCGTTCAACACCGATTCGTCCAGCATTGCGCACAGCACGTAGCGCGCGGCCACCGCGGTTTGCGCTGGAATGCCGGCCGCCTGCGCGTGGCTCTCGAACTTGCGCACCTGGGCGATCACCTGCTCGCGCAGGTGCGCGGCATTCGGCTGCGAGGCGCTGAGGCGCAACTGCACCGCCAGCAGCAACAGCGGGCTGGCCGTCTGCACCAGCGGATTCATGCCGCCGCCCAGGAACGCACTGATTTCCGCCGGGCTGGCCTGGTCGATGCGCGGCGCCGGCCCGCGCGCCAGCGAAGGCGTCGGGGCAGGCGGCGGCGCCGTGGGTGTGGCCGAACGCGGCCGCACCACAGTGGCGTCGCGCATGGGGTCGTCGTCGATGGGCCCGTTGCCGTTGTTCATGTGATCAGCCCCTGATGGCCCACAGTTGCAGGTCGAGACCGGCGAACTCGTCGCCGAAATGGAACGCGATGCCGCCCGAGGTTTTCAGCGGACGCCACATGGGCGAGTGCTTGTCGAACTCGAAATACAGATAGCCGGCGTTGTACGGAATCTGTCGCGGCGCCACCGGCATCGGAGCCACCGCGATGCCGGGCAGCTGCAGGTTGACCAGGTCGCGGATCTTCTCGACCGGGCCGATCTTCGATTGCGCGGGCAGTTGCCGGCGCAGGTCCTCGGACTTCATGTCGGCCTTGGCCGCCAGCACGAAGGCGGCGGTATCGAGCAGGGTCAGGTCCGGCACCACCGCCACCCACACGCCGAACTTGCGCTGCTGCAGCGGGATCGGCGTGGCGGTCTGCTCCATCACTGCGCTGAGGCTGGTACGCAGCGCGCTGATCACCGGCTCGAAGCTCTCGCGCAGCAGCTCATGGCGGTACGGCGGCAACGCCGTGGGGCGTTTGCCCGGCGCGGTGAACGTGGCCAGCTCGCCGGCCATGCCGACCAGGGTGCGGTAGAAATCCTCCGGGTGCAGCGATGGCGATTCGGCCAGATGCGCGATCAACGGCTGGAACCGGTTCACCACCTGCAGCAGCAGGAAGTCGGCGATTTCCGCCGCGCCGCCACGGTCGGTCAACGCCACCCGCGCGGCCAGCGCCTCGCCGCGCTGGTGCAGCAGACCCAGCAACTCGGTGAGGAAGGTCACCAGCCGCGGTACCGCGCGGCAACTCTGCGCGGAGGGCATGAACGCCTCGTCCAGCACCACGCGCCGGTCGGCGCGGCATTCGACGATGCGCGCCAGCGGAATCTGGGTCAGCCCTTCCATCGGCTGCGATTGCGGCAACAGCCGGCTGCTCATGCCGCCGACTTCCAGCGGGGTCAGGCCATCGACGCTGCCGGAGGCATCGCGCACCTCGGTTTCGCGCACGCGGAAGCGGAACAGTTTTTCCGCCGGCGCTTCGGGCCGGCCGCTGTCCGGCTGCGTGGGCGAGCGCAGCGGCAGGGTGAGGAACACGGTCTGGTCGCGCCAGTTGGCATCGACTTCCAGTGCCGGCGGCAGGGGGTCGTCGTTCGGCATCGAGAATGGCGTGCCGTCGGGGAAGGTGCCGCGGGCGCTGCGGATGCCCAGCTTGCCGATCGCCAGCAGGTCGGCCTCCAGCTCCAGTTCGGTGAAACCCCAGGTGTAGGGGCGCAGGGCGCCGGCGCGCAGCTCCACCAGGCGCTCCAGGTAGCGCTCCTGCTGCTGCATGTGCTGGGGCCGCAAGAACAGGCCTTCGCTCCAAACCACCTTGTTGTTCTGCGTCATCGCTTTGCTTCCGCCCATCTTGGTGAACCATGCCGGCGCTGCCGCCGGACGTTGCCCGCCCGCATCGCTGCGGGCGCATTCATTGCTGTCGTACCGCTTTCCCCTGCCGTTTTCCCCGCTGCCGACGTGCTCAACGCGGTGACGAATGGCTGGCCCGTCGCGCCGATTTCAGCCGCGACAGTTGTTCTTCATAGGCGCGAGCGAACTCGTCGCCGAACAGCCGCCGGAAACATTCGTCGGGGTCTTTCATCAGGCCTTCGAAATTGTCCTGGTACTTTTCCCAATACTTGCCCTTGCCGCCGAACGCGGAGCGCTTGCCACCATCGACCTCGTGCTCGAACCGTTCGGGGTTGAAATGCGTCATCAGCGAATCGAAGCCCGCACGCACACCCGCCAGCATCGCCATCTGGTGGCAGCGGATGTCGTCGAACGCGTCCTGGAAGGCCGCCGAGCCGGACAGGAAAGCCGTGTTCGACGGTGCCAGGATTTTCTGCATGGCCTCTTCGGCGGTGGGTGCGAACTTCAGCGGGTTGTTTTCCGAGCGCTGGATGATCGTGACCGGCAGGCGGAAGGTGTTCTTGATCTCCGCGCGCGCGCGCAGCACGTCCATCACGCCGTCGATCACGATCTGGAAAATCTGGTCGAGCTCCGGCGGCAACGCTGCCGCGGGCGCCGCCGCCATCGGTGCAGGTGCCGGCGCGACCGGTGCCGGTGCCGCCACGGGTGCGGGTGCGGGACTGGCCGCTGGCGACTTGGGCGCGAAATCGCCCATGGTCAGGTCCCAGTTTTCCGGCAGCGCCTGGCGCTGGCCGGTGGTGGTGGGCGGACGGAAGTGATCCTCCAGGCCGACGTTCTGATTCCAGTCCGACCCCGCACTGCTTGCCGGTGTCTCGGGGATCAGCGGCGACGCAGCGGACGGCGCATCGAGAAAGCTCAGCGGATCGAGAAACGCGCCCGCCTCGCCCTGGCCACTGCCGGGAATCAGGCTGTCACCCAGCAGATCGGCGGGCGACGATGCGGCGGGCGCGCCGAGATCGAGCAGGCCGAAATCCAGCGGGTCGCTGGCGATCGGTGCGGGAGCGGCGGCCACCGGCGTCGAGGGGGCGAAGACGGTTTCCGCATTCCCGCTCTGCAGGCTCACGCTGACCTCGAAGGTGTCGATCTGCAGCCGGTCACCTTCCTTCAACGCGGACGGATCGCCCTTGATCAGCGGGCGGCCGTTGAGCAGCATGCCGTTGGTGCTGCGGTCCTCGACGAAATAGATGCCGTTGAGGCAGCGGATCATCGCGTGCACGCGCGAAACGCCGGACGAACTCAGCACCCAGTCGCAATCCTCGGATCGCCCGATGCTGCCGTCGCGCCCTTCGAACACTTTCTGGCTGCGACTGCCGAATTGCGCCGCCTGGTGTCCGATCACGGCAAGCAGCAATGTCTGTGGGGTCGACACGATCAAATCACCTCGAAAAAAATCAGCGCCGCGGCACCCTGTCCGCCGCCCTCTTGTTGAATGGCGGCGCGCCATGCCGGCGCGACCGCCGGCCGCCGTGCGTCGCCGCGCAGCGAGTGATGACCCGACGGCATGTACTCAGTCATGTCGCGACCCCACCCCGTTGCCCAACAGCACCATAGCCCGTTCGATGAAGCCGTTGCGACGCTCGGTGAACTGCTCGATATCCAGCGCCGCCATCAGGTTGATGGAAGCCACCACGGCGCGTGCGGTGAGGTGGTCCGCCGGCGGCACGGCAACCTCCTGCGCGGCCGGCGCCAGGCTGCCGCCCGACCATCCCGCCGATGCCGCGATCCACGCGCCCAGCGTGCGGTACTCACCCGCGCTGGCAAAATCCAGCGCGGCACGTCGGCGCGGCTCATCGGGATCGCGCACCCACGCTTCGGCCAGCGAGGCACCAGCCTTGTCTTCCATCGACAACGGCTGATCGCGCGCGCACTGGCACAGCCAGGCCACGGCGTAGCGCTTGGGCAGCAACCGCGCCAGCAACTTCAACGCCTCGGATGTCTCGCCCTCTTCGATCAGCAACTGCACGGCCGCCAGTGGCGCCATGTCCGCGCGCAGCCGCGCGCTGGACGGTTCGGACAATTCCATCTCGGTGGATGCTTGCATTACCGCTGACATGTCGATGATTCCCCCGCTCAGCCAATCATGATGATGCCGCCGGACAACTGCGCCATCCCGTCACCGGTCAAGGTCAGCTTGGTGCCCTTGACCGTGGTCATCGCGCTGCTGGCGACGTCGAGCATGCCGTCGGCCTTCATCTTCAGGCTGGCGCCCGCGCCGATGTCCATGGTGGCCCCCGACTTGATCGCCACGGATGTCTGGCCGTTCACCTTCACCGAGCTGTTGCCGGTAATGGTGATGTTGACACCCTTGATCTGGATCTCGCCGGAGCTCTTCATCACGATGCTGGACGAACCGGTGACCAGCTCGATCTCGCTGCCCGCCTCCAGCTTGAACTTCTGCC
Source organism: Rhodanobacter sp. (assembly GCA_035514935.1). Classification (GTDB taxonomy): domain Bacteria; phylum Pseudomonadota; class Gammaproteobacteria; order Xanthomonadales; family Rhodanobacteraceae; genus Rhodanobacter. Next base: position 9,213 of record DATJCF010000037.1, read on the forward strand.
CGATGGTGGTGGTGCCGTTCTGCTTCACGTCCAGCGTGTCGTTGTTGCCCACCGTGTGCTTGCGGTCGTTGTCGACGCCTTCCGTCTGGTCGTGCTTGACGGTGAGGGTCTGGTCGTTCTTGATGGTGATGGTTTCGTCGTGGTCGATCGCCACCACGTGGTCGTTCTCCACCTCCTCGTGCATGTCCTTCTGCGCGTGGATGAAAAAGTCCTCACTGCCCTTCTTGTCCTCGAAGCGCAGCTCGTTGGCATCGGCCGCCGCGCCGTTGAGGCTGCGGCTCTTGATGCCGCTCTGGGTCTTGTTGGCCGGCAGCGCGTACGGCGGCATGTTGTCGTTGTTGTAGACACTGCCGATGATCAGCGGCCGGTCCGGATCGCCCTCGAGAAAGCTCACCACCACTTCCTGGCCCACGCGCGGAATGTTCACCGCACCCCAGGTCTTGCCCGCCCACGGCGACGCCACCCGCACCGGGCAGGAGCTTTGCGCCTTGTCCTTGTCCGGCTTGTTCCAGTGGAACGTCACCTGCACGCGGCCGTACTTGTCGACGGCGATGTCCTCGTCGGTCTCGCTGCCGGTGACGATGGCCGTCTGCAAGCCCACGATGCGGGGGCTTGGCGTGGTATGCGCGCTGCGGTACGGCAGCTTGCTGTCGATCGCCTCGAATGTGCAGGCGAACGGCTCACCCTTGCTCTCGCTGCCGGAAACGTAATCCGATTCTTCAAGCTGGATGCGGGTGCCGGTCACCAGGTATTCGGCGTTCAATTCACTGCGTGGAAAATCCGCCAGCTTGAACAGCGCGCCCACCGCCAGACCACAGGCATCGGTGCTGCCGTGATGTTGGGAATGGGGTACGTTCAGCGCCTCCAGCCGCGCCTGGGCGTAGCGCTGACCATCGGCTGTCAGCACATGACTGCCCGGGTAGTCGAAGACGTCGAGTCCCGAAACGCCGTGGTAGTCGGTGGTGTCGCCGATCGTTCCGGCCGCCAGCAATGACGTCTTGGGGTTGAGCGGGTCGTAGTCGGTAAGCTGGAACTTCATCGAGTTCACGGTTTGCGCACTGCGCCACTCGCTGATCGACGCGGAGGCGCGCCGGCTGCGGTCGGCCACCGGACTGTACGGCAGCTTCTCGAAACCCGAGATGCTTGCATGTGCACCCAGCGCGTCCGCCAACACCATCGTGTGGGTGCTCGCGCTGTGGGTGAAGAAGTAATAGATGCCCTCCTGCTCCATCAGCCGGCTGAGGAAGCTGAAGTAATCCTCGCGGTACTGCACACAGTAGTCACGCTTGGGATAGTTGCCGCTGAGGCTGTTCTTGATGTCGGCATAGCCGATCTCGCCGAGCACCGCACTGATGATCTCGGGCACGCTCATCTGGAGATAGATGCGGCAGTCGATCTTGCGTGTCAGCAACCATGGCTTGGGCACCAGGGTGGCGCTGTAGGCGGCGTAGCGCACGTCCGCAATGGTTTCAAAGCCCGTTTGCGCCGCTTCGCACACGATGCCGTTGAAGTACCGCGTGTAGCCGTCGTCGGCGACGAACTTCACCGTCATCGGCGTACCGAGCAATTTGCGCAGGTCGACCTTCTCGTCCTTGCACAGCAACGCGACCTGCATGGAGAACAATCGGCCCAGCTGTTCGGTCGCGGTCATCCGTGCGAACAGCAGCTTGTCGCCGAGGTCGGTCGAAATTGTGATCGCGTGTGCCATCTTGTCGCGTCTCCGAAGCGGTGATGTGCTGCGTTGAAGCAGCGTGTTTTCCGTGCCTGATCAGCGCCAAGCCTGAGCCGGCCCGGCGAATCCTCTGATCAGCTCCCGCAGAATCCGCTGCGAAAGTTGCGACCGCCGGTGAAGCTGGCGTATCGCGTGACGTATACGCGGTCACCTCATTCCGCTTCACCCCGCTCGTCGTTGCTGCCGCGGCGTGCGAGCACCACCCAGCCGCGCACCGGTTCGCCCGCCTCTTTGCGCAAGGTGTCCGGCACGATGCGAATGTCGTCGAAGCCGGTCTGCAGCAACGCGCGTTCCACGTAGCTGCGGGAATGCCCATAACGACCACTGGAAGACAGCTCACTGCGATCGAGCTCACCGTCCAGCGCTTCCAGCGTGAAGGCCACCCAGCCATCGGGACGCAATGCCGCACGCGATGCGCCAAGCACCGGCAGCAAGTCGCCGAAATAGACCAGTGTGTCGGCCGAAAGCACCACGTCGTACATGGCCGGCTGCGCGTCCAGATAGGCGGTGAGCTCGGCCACGGCCAGGGTGTCGTAACCACCGCGCAGGCGAGCCTTTTCGACCATGCCACCGGAAAGATCCACGCCCGTCAGCTGGCGTGCCCATGGGCGAATCAATGGCGCGCACAGCCCCGTGCCGCAGCCGGCATCGAGCACGTCCAGCCGTGACTGCGGCGCTTCCAACACTTGCTTCAACGCATCGGTCAGCACCTGGGGTGCCCGGTAACCGAGGTTCTTCAGCAGCTGTTCGTCGAAACTTTCGGCGAAGCCGTCGAACACGTTGCGCACATAGTCATCGTCCGCCCGCGCCGGTGCGTTGGCTCCGCCGCACGCGGCCAGCATGTGTCGGGGCACCGGGTTTTCCGGTTCGCGAACCAGCCAATCCCGATAGACCTGCGCCGCCTCCTCGTGCCGCTTGAGCGCATACAACGACACACCGAGCGCCTCCAGCGCACGCACATTGCGCGGATCGATCTCGAACGCCGTGCGGAAACACTCCGTCGACTGCTCAAGGTGCTCCGTGCTCTGCGCGTGATTGCGCAGGAACAAGCCCAGAAGATAGTGGCCCGGCGCAAACTGCGGCGCCTGCTGCAGGAGCGCGGTGTAGGCGTCGAAGGCGTCATCGAGGCGGTCCTGTATCTCCAGCACCACCGCCAGGTTGCTCAGCGCGTTGTAGTGCGTGGGGCCGCACTCCAACGCCCGGCGATAGCAGGCTTCTGCCTCCGCGGGCCGGTCGCTTTCCTTGTGGACGTTGCCCAGGTTGTTGTGCGCATCGGGATGCCGCGGGGTGATGCTCAAGGCTTTGCCGATGAGTTCGACCGCTTCATCGCTGCGACCGCGCTGATGGCAGAGCACGCCCAGGTAGTGCAGCGCGTCCGGTTGCGTCGGCCGCGACTTCAGGATTTCGCGATACAGCTTCTCGGCCGTATCCAGCTCATCCGCCTGATGCGCGCGCATGGCTTGCCGCAACACGTTTGCCGTTGCATCAACGGCGCCACGGTCCGACGGCCGCCGAAACGACACATTCGCCCTGTCCGCCTTCATCCTTTTCAGCTTCGACCTCATCCGATCAGCACCTTCATGCAACCCAATACGATCACCCCGCCATGCGCCGTGCTGTCGCCCATGCGCGCAGCGGGCTTGCCGCCGATCAACACCTTCGTCGAACCCTTGATGATCGAATCCGGCGGCCCGACACAGGTCACCATGTCGCCCATGCACGCTGCAGGCAGGCCGCCGATGAGTACCTTCGGCGCACCGGGCGCCGTGATCGGGCCGCCAACATGAGGTACCGGCCCGGTGGTCATCGGGCAGGTGTGCATGTCGGTGAGGCGGGCGGCGGGTTGCATGGCAGTTCCTCAAAAGATTCATTGAAAATAGCGAACGTGAGCGAACGTGGCCCTCAGCCAGCCTGCCTCATGGCTCAAACACCCTTGATTTGCTCGTAACACGATTGCACGTGTATCGAAAGCCGGCCTTGCTTGGCTCGAAGTGCCTTCGCGATCGCCCTTATTCCTTGCAAAATGCCCTTTTCAATCCTCGCCGCGGCGCCGGAGCCGCCCACATTGCCCCTGCCAAAAAAGCTGTTTCCCGGCTGCGGCTGAAGAATGTATGCCAGGTCATCCGCCAGGTTCTTGGCAATGGTCGACCGTTCTTTTCTATCAATCAGAACACGCATTGGCCACGTTTTAGGGTCCTGCTTGACTACCGACGCCGCCTCCAATGCGTCAACGGTTTGGCCAATATCACTGAACATCGCGTTGGGGTCCATGTAGTCCAGCATGGACGGCCGCGTTTTCTTTCCTTTTGCCGGCTTCACCAAAATGATGTTGTTGAGGTTGAACAGCACCTTCAACACATGTGACCTCTTTCTCTTCCCGTCGGTAGGCTCTTGGACATGAATCATTGTCCCCATCCCCTGACCATTGCTTTGAAAGCGATCCTGGTTACTGATGAAGAAATCCCCCGCCATGATCTGGCCGAGCTTCTCCAGCCCACCGGATTTGTTCAAAGCCTTGATGAATTTGGCAAACATCTCGCGTGCTTCAGTCCAGGAAGCATCCGTCAGGGCGGCTCGCTCCACGTCAAGAACGATGCCAAGCGTGGACATTCGCACGTAGCTCATCTTGGCGATGCTGGTCTTCCCACCTGGGCCAACGGCACCAAATTGTCTGATGCAGCTCGCGAGTTCGCTCATGCAGAACTCTTCAGCGTTAGCGATGGGTGTATTGCTGCCACTTCCAGCCGCCCACTCGATAAAGTCTACGTATTTCCTCCATGCTTTCAGAAATTTTTCAATCTCGATGATCTCCGACGGATCTATCGGCTTCATTCTGACGGTTGGATCAATTGCCTTCAGCACCGGTGCCGCAGCCTTTATTCGATCGCCCGTGACATTGGCCTCCGCCTTCAAGACGAGGTTGCTGCCATCCTTGCCCTTCAAAAGAAATATCTTTCCATCCTTCAGGTGTCGTATCTCCAGAAGGTCCGAATAGCGAATGGGCTGGTCAATTGAAAGCGACATTGTTT
>DATJCF010000038.1:0-9611 GCA_035514935.1 Rhodanobacter sp.
GGCCTCACCCGCCGGCTCGAACCCTTTGTTCCGCTCGACCCGAAACGGGTGACCATGTATGTGTGCGGCCCCACCGTCTACAACTTCGTGCACATCGGCAATGCGCGCCCGCCGGTGGTGTTCGATGTGCTGGCGCGGCTGTTGCGGCGGCATTACCCGCAGGTGGTGTACGCCCGCAACATCACCGACGTCGACGACAAGATCAATGCCGCAGCGCAGCAGCAGGGTGTGCCGATCGCCACCATCACCGACCGCTTCGCCCAGGCGTTCCGCGACGATATGGCTGGTTTGGGCGTGGCTCCGCCGGACGTCGAACCACACGCTACCGCGCACATCGGCGAGATCGTCGTGATGATCGAGCAACTGCTCTCCAGCGGTCACGCCTATGCCGCCGAAGGCCACGTGCTGTTCGATGTGGGCAGTTATCCGGACTACGGCGCGTTGTCGGGGCGCGATACCGAAGAACTGATCGCCGGGGCACGGGTGGACGTGGCGCCCTACAAGAAAAGTCCCGGCGATTTCGTGCTGTGGAAACCGTCCACCCCCGAACTGCCCGGCTGGGACAGCCCGTGGGGCCGCGGCCGCCCCGGCTGGCATATCGAATGCTCGGCGATGAGCGCCGCCCACCTGGGCGAAACCATCGATATCCACGCTGGCGGCATCGACCTGCAGTTTCCGCATCACGAAAACGAGATCGCCCAATCCACTTGCGCACATGGCGGCAGGACATTCGCCCGTTACTGGCTGCACAACGGCATGCTCACCTTCGGCGGCCGCAAGATGTCCAAGTCGCTGGGCAATGTGCTGCTGGTGCACGAACTCCTGCAGCAGCATCCGGCCGAGGCGCTGCGCCTGATGCTGCTGCGCGGTCATTATCGCCAGCCCCTGGACTGGTCCGACGACGCCATCCAGCAGGCGGTGAACACGCTGGATGGCTGGTACCGCGTGCTGCGCGACCTGGCCGGGATCGAACTGCCCCCGGGCACGCTGCCGGTTCCGCCCGCCGTCGAGGCCGCGCTGTGCGATGACATCAATACACCGCAGGCGCTGGCAGAGCTGTCGCAGCTGGCCGATACCGCGCGACAGGCCGGCACCGCCGCGGCCAAGGCTGATCTGCTCGGTGGTGGCGCGTTGCTCGGCTTGCTGCAGCAGGCACCCGAAGCGTGGTTCCAGCGCGGCGGGGAGGCGATCGACGCCGCCCACGTCGAGGACCTGCTGCTGCAGCGACGCGACGCCCGCACCGCGCGCGACTTCGCCCGCGCCGACGCCATTCGCGACGAGCTGGACGGGCTGGGCATCGTGATCGAGGACAGCTCCCAAGGCACCCGCTGGAGCGTCAAGTGAGGGCTGTGGACACGTCGGCAAAGCGGCCGCATCCCCTCGCCTCCATCCGTTGCGCGATAATGAGCCGATGAATACGCAAACCAGCGCCGACGAGGCGCAGCAGGAAATCGCCGAGGAATTCGCCTACTTCGGCGACTGGACCGAGCGTTACCAATACCTGATCGACCTGGGCAAGCAACTGCCGCCGTTTCCGGAAGAGCACAAGACCGAGGACTACCGCGTGCTCGGTTGCCAGTCGATGGTCTGGCTGGTTCCCAGCGGCGATGCCCAGTGCATGCATTTCGAGGCGATCAGCGATTCGGCCATTGTTTCCGGCCTGATCGCGCTGGTGCTGCGCGTGTACTCCGATCGCCCTGCGCAAGACATCGTGGACACCGAACCGACGTTCATCGGCACCATCGGCCTGGCCAAGCACCTCTCGCCCACCCGCTCGAACGGACTGGCGTCGATGCTGGCGAAATTGAAGGGCTACGCCGCGCAGGCGCTGGCCTAGCCACACGCCGGCAACTGCGCATCGAGCGCACTCGTCGCGCATACGCCAGCAAAGAAAAGCCCCGCTTGAAGCGGGGCTTTTCTTTGGTCGATGAACCAGCGCGATCAATCGCCCATCTGCTTCTGCAGATGTTCGCGACGCTCCTGCGCATCGAGTGACAAGGTGGCGATCGGACGGGCATCGAGCCGGTCCACGCCGATTTCCTCGTCGGTCTCCTCGCAGAAGCCGTAGCTGCCTTCCTCGATCCGGCGCAGCGCCTTGTCGATCTTGGAAATCAGCTTGCGGTAACGGTCACGGGTGCGCAGTTCCAGCGAGTTTTCGGTTTCGCGGGTGGCACGCTCGGCCTCGTCGCCAACATCGCGCACTTCTTCGCGCAGGTTGTCCATGGTCTGGCGCGATTCCTCCACCAACTGGTCGCGCCAGTCGCGCAACTTGTTGCGGAAGTAGGCCAGGTGCTGCGGGTTCATGTACTCCTCGTCGGAGGACGGACGATAACCCTTGGGCAAGGCGATGACGCTGGTGGAAGGCAGCGCATAGCGCCCGTCTTCCCGAGTGACACCGTTTTCAAGCTTTTTTGTAGCCGATTTATTCATTGATGATGACGAATTTTTATGATTATGGTGAGAGGCATGGTGTGCGGGAGCCGGGGCCTTCCGCGGGGTCACCATGGCGATGGCACTTGCCACCTTGCCTTTGTAGAGCGCGGTGGTGGAAGCCGGAACTGCCTGTTTTTTGGGTGCAGCCACCGGTGCGGGCCGGGGAGCGGATTTGGCCGACGCGACAGCCTTTGCCGTCTTGTCCTTGGTCGGCAGCGGCGTCCTGGGCTTCGAAGCGGGCTTCGAAGCAACCTTCGCCGCGGGTTTTGCCGGTGGTGCAGACTTCTTCGCTACCGGCTTGATGGGGGTTTTCGAAACAGTCGAGCGCTTGGATGCTGGCTTCTGCGCCGACTTCTTTGCGACTGCCGGCTTGACCGGCGCCTTCGCCACAGCTTGCTTCACGGGGGCTTTTTTTGCCACCCCTTTCTTCGGCGCACTCTTTCCGCCAGACGGTTTGGCAGACGCTTTCGCTGCCGGCTTGGCCGTGACTTTCTTTGCCGTCACAGCAGCCGGCTTTGCCTTTTTCACGGTCGCCGGCTTGCGTGCCGCAGAGGTTTTTGCGGCGGGCTTCGCCGCAGTGGCCGGGCGCTTGGCGGTTGCCGACTTCGCCACGGGCTTGGCTTTGCCGCCCTTGCTGGCGGCCACCTTGGGCTTGCCGGCCGACTTGGTCGGAACCTTGTCCTTTTTAACCTTGGCAGCGGTCGAACTACGCGTCGTATTCGCCATATTCCTTCACCGTTTTTGGCCGTGGCGGCCGGGAGTTATAGCCCATGTGCGCTACACCGGCAAGCTCGATTCTGGAATACTCGTGGCACTGAATTCCCCAGCTCGCCGCGGTTACGTCTGTCTTGACCCGATTGATACTGTTGTTGCTCCGTTTCTACAAGCGTTGGCTCAGTCCACTGCTGGGACCGCGCTGTCGCTTTCATCCCAGTTGCTCTGATTATGCACGTATCGCGGTGACGCGCTTCGGCCCGTGGCGTGGAAGTTTGTTGACCGGCTGGCGACTGCTGCGCTGCCAGCCGCTGTGCACGGGTGGTGAGGATCCGGTGCCCGAGCATTTCCACCTTGCCCGCTGCCGATCACACGACCACACACCCGATCCCCGTTGACCGCCAGCCGTGCTGACCGTCACACGGAGACATTACCCGAGATCCAGCGACGCCGTCGCTGGTCCCGGCCCTGCACTAGATCGCGACCGTCGGTTCACCTGGCGCAACGGGTTCGTGTGCGGAACGCGGCGTGATCAGCAAGGCCAGCAATGTCACCACCGCTGCCGCGGCGAGGTAGTAGCCCACGTAGGCCAGGCCGCGCGTCGTCGCCAGCCAGGTGGCGATATATGGTGCCAGCGACGCACCGAAAATACCCGCCATGTTGAACGCCAACGATGCGCCGGTATAGCGCACCGCGGTGGGGAACATCTGCGCCAACGCCGTGCCCAACGGACCATAGGTCAGGCCCATCACACCCAAACCCAGTGAGAGGAACAGAAGGACGCTGGTCATGCTGCCCGCCGTAAACAGCGGCGCGAAACCGATGCCGAAGGCCAGGATCAGCACGGTGGAAAGCACCATAGCCAGGCGCGCGCCGTAGCGATCGGCGAAGATGGCCGACAAGGGAATGGTGATGCCGAACAGGATCACGCCGAGCATCTGCAGCAGCAGAAACTCTTCGCGCGAATAACCCAGCCGCGTGGTGGCCCAACTCAAGGCAAACACCGTCATCAGGTAGAACAATACGAACGTGGCCAGCGCCGTGAAGGTGCCCGCCAGCAGTGCGCGCGGATGCCGCGCAAGCACGGTCAGCATCGGCATGCGCACGCGCTCATGGCGCGATATCGCGCGGGCGAAGTCGGGCGTCTCGTGCAGCTTCAGCCGCATCCACAAACCGATCACCACCAGCGCCGCACTGCCCAGGAACGGAATGCGCCAGCCCCAGGCGAAGAACGCGGCCTCGCCGATACCCTGGGTCAGCCACAAGAACATGCCGGAGGACAGGAAGAAGCCGATCGGCGCACCAAGCTGCGGAAACATGCCGTACCACGCACGCTTGCCCGGGGGTGCGTTCTCGGTCGCCAGCAACACGGCGCCGCCCCACTCGCCACCCAGGCCCAGACCCTGGCCGAAACGGCACAGCGCCAGCAGCGCGGGCGCAGCCACGCCGATGTCGGCATAGGTGGGCAACAAGCCGATGGTCACGGTGGAAATGCCCATGGTCAGCAAGGCCGCCACCAAGGTCGCCTTGCGCCCGATGCGGTCACCGAAGTGGCCGAACACCGCCGAACCGATCGGGCGCGCGAAGAACGCCAGCGCGAACGTGGCCAGCGATTCCAGCGTGGCTGAGGTGGCGTCCGCCGCGGGAAAAAACAGCGTCGGGAAAATCAACACCGCCGCCGTGGCGTAGATGTAAAAATCGAAGAATTCGATCGTGGTGCCGATCAGGCTGGCAAAAAGAACGCGGCGCGGCGAATTGACCGGCACGACTTCGGTGTCACTCATGCCATGGCTCCCCTGTTGGCTGGACAGGTAATTCTGACAGAGCGCAGCCCGCAGCGGCATCATCGCGGTTCATCGCGGATGGCCGTCCATTCAAGGACTCGCTGGTGTGTCAGGCCGCCGGCAACAGGCTGCGTTCGCTGGCGATGCGGTAAAGCTCGAGCTCGGAACCGGCTCCGAGTTTCCCCATCACGCTGGCCCGATGGATATAGACGGTTTTCTGGCCAATACCCAGCTCGGCAGCCACCTGTTTGGGCGCGCGCCCGGCGGCAAGCAGCAAAAAGACTTCGCGTTCGCGGGCCGTCAACCGGTGGATGGGATCAAGCGCGTCGCCAGGGCGTTCCGCGCGACGCTTGCGGATATCCGAGCTCAGGAAGCTCTCGCCATTCATCACGGCGCGCAGCCCGGCCACCAGCTCCTCCGGTGCCACGCCCTTGGTCACGTAGCCGCTGGCGCCACGGCGCATGGCTTCGGAAATGTACGGTTCGCCATCGTGCATGCTCAGCACCACGATGCGGGTCTGCGGCGCCACACTCAACAGATGTTCGATCAGCGGCAGCCCGCTGCCGTCCGGCAACGACAAGTCCAGCGCCACGAGGTCGGGGAGCCACTGGGTTACCGCCTCCACCGCGTCGTCGGCGCAGCGGCATTCGGCGATCACGTCCAGATCGGGCTCAAGCTCGATCAGGCGCTTGAACCCTTCGCGGACGATGGCGTGGTCGTCAACCAGAACGATACTGTGCATGACACTACTTTACACACGCGCGTGCGCCACGGCACGACTTCCGCTCCCGGCGTAGCCACCACCGCGACATGGCGCCGCACATGTACCATCGCGCCATGCTATCGAAGTCGTTCCTCACGTCATGTCTCGGCCCGGCGCTGGGGCTCGCTTATTTCCTGGCGTGGCTGGCGCTGTGGCCCACGGCGCAGCCATTCTGGATGTTGCCGTACGGGCTGCGATTCGGCGCCCTGCTGCTCGCACCAATGCGTTACTGGGGCTGGCTCCTGGGCGCGGAATGTGTCGCCTCGTTCGGCATCATCATGAACCAGGGCGCGCTCGCCGACTGGAACGGCCTCCTTTTCGGCGAACTGCCGGACATGCTGGTGATGGCCGGCGGCTTGTGGCTGGTGCGCCGGTTCGGCTGGCAGGTCACATTGAATACACCCCAGCAGATGGCACGGCTGCTGTTGATCGTGCTGGTGCTGGTGGGTGCCACCGCGATCACCGACGCCACGGCGCTCACCGCGTTCCATCGTGGCGGCGACCAGATGCTGAGGATACTGGGCGAACAACTGCTCAGCCATTATCTGGCGATTCTCTTGCTGGTCCCCCTGATGGTGATGCTGTTGCAGGACCGACTGGACCGCGGGGCGCTGATCAGCCTGTTGATCGACGGCGTGCTGGTGATGCTGCCCTCGATGGCGATCCTGCTTCTGCTGTCGCGACAGGCCGCTCCCGAGCCGCAATTCGCCCGCGTGTTGTCGCTGGCACCGATCCTGTATTTCGCGTTCCGGCATGGCTGGCGCGGGGCCAGCCTGGCCATGCTGGTCACCAGCGTGGGCATTACCCTGGCCGAGCACCATCTGGGCTACGCGCCCTCGACTGCCTCGGCCTATCTGCTGCTGGCGGTGGCCGGTACCGGCGCCATCATGCTGGGGTCGGCCACCGACGCGTTGCGCGAGAGCAGTGCGTACGTTGCCGAGCAGAACGCTTACATGGGGGCGGTCAATTACCACCTCGACCAGCTCACCGGCCAACTGCGCAATGCCGCGCGCGGCAACCTGCGCGCCGACGAAAACCAGCGCAGGCACCTGGCCGCCGAACTCCACGACGAACTGGGGCAGAACATCACCGCCATCCAGACCCACGTGAAACTGGCGGAAACGCGTCTGCGGCAGGCCGGACTGGAAGACATCAGCAGCTCGATCAACACGATCCTGGGGCACATGCGGCGAGCCCTGCATCGGCTGCTCGACGACTTGCGCCCCGCGGTGCTGGACGAGTTCGGCCTGATGCGCGCGCTTGACGAAGGCCCGATACGCGACTTGCTGACCACCGCGGGCATCGCGTACCACACCGACCTGTACGGCGATCCACGCCAGCTCGACGAGGACATCCGCACGGCGATCTATCGCCTGGCGCAGGAAAGCGCCACCAACGCCGTCAAACACTCCGGCGCCACCGAATTCCGCTTGCGTCTGCGCATCGGCAAACGCCAGGGCGTCGCGCTGGCGTTGCTGGACCTGCGCGACAACGGTACCGGCCTGCCCGCTCGCCTGCCTCGTGGCGGCCGCGGCCTGCAGGGCATGCGCGACCGGGTAACTTCACTGGGTGGGGATTTCAGGCTGCATCCACAGCAGCCCGGCGTTCACCTGCGGATCCTGCTGCGAAACAGCAACGGCGGCGCCGACCCTTCCGCGCTGGCGTGAGGCACAGCGAACAAAGAGCCCGCCTGACCCGAATGCCACCGATGTCATTGAGCTTCAAGGCGGATGCCACGGTGCGTCACTGCGTCACCTAGGAATTTTTCCAATATCCGGCCCGTGAAAGCTTCGTTAGTATCGCTCCATCGATGTGGGGGAGCCACCATCGCAAGATGGTGTATCGAAGCAACCGTGGGGACGGGCGCTTCGAGAAAAACGGCAGGATGCCGTTTTTGCCGCGACTTGTGGCGTACCCGATGCCAGCGAGCAATTCGCTGAATCGGAGCTCGACAGGTAACGGAACAACCGCAGGCGGACAGGAGTCCAACTGCGGTTTTTTTTGTGCTTTTTTTGTCCCTTATCCGGATCTTGCCGGATGCCACCAGACGGTATCGGCGCCCGGCGACCGAAGGTTCAAGCCTTCCCGGCCCGCCGCTTGGGGCGCACGTAGAGAACCAGACTGTGGTCCTCGATGACGTAGCCATGCCGGGCCGCGATCTCGTGCTGCAGTCGCTCGATCTCCTCGCTGACGAACTCAATCACTTTTCCGCTGTCCACATCGATCATGTGGTCATGATGTTTGCCGCGGTCGAGTTCGTAGACAGCCTGGCCGCCCTCGAAATTGTGCTTGACGACGATGCCTGCTGCCTCGAACTGGGTCAGCACGCGGTAAACCGTCGCCAGGCCGATGTCTTCCTGATGGGCCAGCAATTTCTTGTAGACGTCTTCGGCGGTGAGATGATTGCCCTCCTCCTCGTCGAAGATCTGCAGGATGCGCATGCGCGGATGGGTGACCTTGAGGCCAACCCGACGCAGTTCCCTGGTTTCCTGTTCCATCACTGACCTCCAGGCGCACAGCGCTATCGAAACGGTAGTGTATCATCCGACACCTTTATGATTGGGACGCACCACGCATGCAAAAGCTGATCTCCCTGCTGGTTTTCACCATGCTGGCGGTCTCCATCGCCGGCTGCCACATCGTCTACACACCCGATGTGCAACAGGGCAACCTGCTCGACAAGAAGACGGTCGATCAGCTGAAGCCGGGGATGACCAAGCGCCAGGTGCTGGTGCTGATGGGCACGCCCTCGGTGGCCACGCCCTTCGAGCAGAGCCGCTGGGATTACGTGTCCACGCAGTCGCACCGCGGTGGCGCGATCAAGGTACGCACCCTCACGCTGACCTTCAACAACGACACGCTGGTGCGTACTGAAGGTGACTTCTTCCCGCAGGACGCGGAGAAGCTGCTGGAAGACAGTAAGAAGTACCACGCCGACTATCCGGTCAACGAAACCCAGGGCGACAAGAGCGAGAGGCCGAAGCAGGATGACGGCGGTTTCGGCGCGGGCGCCAGCAGCGGCGGGGACAGTGGCAACGACGACGACGGTCAATGACCGCTTGAAGTAGCCTGCCGGGCATGCCAGGGCATGCCCGGCAGGGTTTCTCAGCGGCGCCGCGCCCGCCGACGACGCGCTTCCATGGGATCGAGCACGAGCGGCCGGTAGATTTCCACCCGGTCGCCCTGGCCAAGCACCTGATCGGCAGATACCCGACGCGAGAAAATACCCAGTCGCGCCGGATCGATCGTGCCGTCTGGCACGTCCCTTTCCAGTCCCGAAGCGACCACCGCTTCCATCACCGTGCTGCCAACCGGCATTTCCAGGCGCCGAATAATCTGCCGCGTCGCGTCGGCATACACCACTTCCACCGTAATAGCGGGGCCGTCTGGCGTGACGTCATCCATACAGGCGCTCGGCCTCGCGGCAGAAGTCATCGACCATGCGGTTGCCCAGGCCCTGGAAGCCCAGCTTGAGCAAGGCACCGCCGAAGCGGCCGGCGAACTCGAAATCCAGTGCCAGCGCCACCTTGCAACCGCTGTCACCCAGCGCAGTGAAGGTCCACACGCCATCGAGCGAACGGAACGGGCCGCCGACCAGTCGGATGTCGATGCGCTGCGGCGGCTCGGTCGTGTTGCGGGTGGTGAAGCTGTGGCGCAGGCCAGCGAAATTCAGATCCAGCCGCGCTTCCAGCACGTTGCCGTCGCGTTCGATCACTTCCGACGAGGCGCACCAGTTGAAACGCTTTGGGTATGCTTCCACATCATTGACCAGATCGAACATCTGCTCGGGCGTAAAGCGCACCAGCGCACTGCGACGAATTTCGATCACGGCAGCCTCTTCAAATCATCAATGGCCTGGCCTCTTCCGCGGTCACGCCAGCAGCAGGGCCGAAAGGCGAGAGTTTAACGGACATGGC
>DATJCF010000039.1:0-5675 GCA_035514935.1 Rhodanobacter sp.
ATGTTATCGCTAACATATGCAAACATGCGCGCATGGCTGGACCTCGTGGGGATGGGGATCCGGGAATCTGGCAACGGGCCCGCGCAACGCGACGCGCACTGCTGAAAGGAAACGGCATTGAAGACAACAGGCAAGAAATCGGCTCGCCGAAAAGGGCGCGCCGTCACCATCGACGAGGTAGCGGTTCTCGCCGAAGTATCGCCAATGACGGTGTCGCGGGTGGTCAACGGCCACGCCAAGGTGCGCGAATCGACCCGTGAAAAAGTGATGCAGGCCGTGCGCGAGCTGGGCTATGTGCCGAACCAGGCGGCCAGTTCGCTTGCCGCCGCGCAGGATGTGCGCATCGCGCTGATCTACACCAACCCCAGCGGCGCCTACCTGCGCGAGCTGTTGCTGGGTGCGCTGCACGGCGCGGAGCGCACCGCCGCGCAACTGGTCATTTCCAGCTGGGAAACGCTGGACGCCGCCGCCGAACGCAAGGCCGCGCGCGCCCTGGCCAAGAGTGTGGGCGGTGTGATCCTGCCGCCGCCGCTGTGCGAATCCAAGGTGGTGATCGAGGAACTGACCAAGGCCGGCGTACCGGTGGTGGCGGTGGCCTCGGGCCACTTCATCCACGACATTTCCAGCGTGCGCATCGACGACTTCCTGGCCAGCAAGGAGATCGTCGAACACCTCATCAACGTGGGTCACACGCGCATCGCCTGCATCAAGGGCCACCCCAACCAGATGGCCAGCCAGCGCCGCTTCGAGGGTTACCAGGCCGCGCTCAAGGAAGCGGGCATCGCGCGGGATGCCGAACTGGTGCAGCAGGGCTACTTCACCTACCGCTCCGGGCTGGAAGCGGTCGAGAAACTGCTGTCGCTGCGCAAGCCGCCCACCGCGATCTTCGCCAGCAACGACGACATGGCCGCGGCGGCCGTCTCGGTGGCGCACCGGCGCGGATTGCGGGTGCCGCTGGATCTGTCCATCGTGGGTTTCGATGACACCTCGGCCGCGACCACGGTCTGGCCCGAGCTCACTACCGTGCGCCAGCCGATCTCCAGCATGGCCGATTCGGCGATCGACATCCTGCTGCGCGCGATCCGTCGCAACGGCAACGAAACCCGCGTGGTAGTCGATCAGGTGGTGGCGCACCAGCTGGTGATGCGCGGCTCCGTGGCGCCGGCGAAGACGGCCGCCAAAACGCGTGGCTGAGGCAACTGCGCGCGTCGTGCCTTGGTGCGACGCGCCCTTGCGCGGCGTACCCAGGGATGAAGCGGGGCGCCGCAGGCCGGCAGCCACGTGGCCGACAGCATCGACCGGTATTTCCAGCCCCGCCTCTGCCCGCGACGAATGAACGATGCCGCCGGGCATGGCGCGCGTGGCGCCATGAATATCCATTGCCATGTCCACCCCCTCGGTCCGTGTCGCTCCGGATTGCGTGGTGTCACACCGTGCCGCCGCCCCTGCGGCGACACGGGTGGCTCGGGTTTCAGCGCATCAGGTACTGGTTGATCAGGTTCTCGTAGCGCTCCTGCTTGCCGCTGCGCTGTGTCGGTTCACCCTGGGCGACCGCCAGATCACGCAGCGAGGCCAGGTCGAGCTTGCCTTCGGCGAAGTCCTTGCCCTTGCCGGCGTCGAAGCTGGCGTAACGCTCGGCGCGCCACTTCTCCCACGGCGAGGCGTTGAGCAGCGAATGCGCCACTTCCAGGCCGCGCGCGAAGCTGTCCATGCCGCCGACGTGGGCGATGAACAAGTCGTCCGCATCGGTGGATTCACGACGCACCTTGGCGTCGAAGTTCAGGCCGCCCGGCGCCAGGCCGCCCTGACGCAGCACCACCATCATGGCGCCCACGGTGTCGTACAGGTCGCTGGGGAACTGATCGGTATCCCAACCGTTCTGCGCGTTGCCGCGGTTGGCATCGATGCTGCCCAGCATGCCGTGGTTGGAGGCGATCTGCAGGTCGTGCTCGAAGGTGTGGCCCGACAGCGTGGCGTGGTTCGCTTCGATGTTGAGCGAGAAATCCTTGTCCAGGCCGTTCTGCTTCAGGAAGCCGACGACGGTCGAGGAGTCGAAATCGTACTGGTGGTTCATCGGCTCCATCGGCTTCGGCTCGATCAGGTACTTGCCCTGGAAACCGATGCTGCGGCCGTAGTCACGCGCGGCCGTAAGGAACTTCGCGAAGTTGTTGAGCTCGCGCTTGGTGTCGGTGTTGTGCAGCGAGGCATAGCCTTCGCGGCCGCCCCAGAATACGTAGTTCTCGCCGCCCAGCTCCACGGTGGCTTCCAGCGCCGCCTTGATCTGCGCCGCCGCACGCGCCACCACGGCGAAGTCCGGGTTGGTGCCCGCGCCATTCATGTAGCGCGGATGGCTGAACAGGTTGGCCGTGCCCCACAGCAGCTTCATGCCGGTGGACTTCTGGCGCTCCTTGGCCAGCGCGACCATGTGCTTGAGGTTCTTCTCGTACTCGCCGATGTCATCGGCATCCGGCGACATGTCGATGTCGTGGAAGCAGTAGTACGGCACGCCGAGCTTGGTGAAAAACTCGAACGCGGCGTCGATCTTGTCCTCGGCGCGACCCAGCGCGGTGGTGGCGTGCTTGTCCCACGGATACGCGCGGGTGCCGGGGCCGAACGGGTCGTGGCCGGCGTTGCAGAAGCTGTGCCAGTAGCACGCCGCGAAACGCAGGTGCTCGGCCATGGTCTTGTCGCCGACCTTCTTGTTGGCGTCGTAGTGCTTGAACGCCAGCGGGTTGTCCGACCCGATGCCCTCGTAGGGGATGGCGCCGATGCCGGGGAAGTACTCGCGTTTGCCGATGAAGGGGGTGCTCATGATGGTGTCCTGGTGGATAAGTGAAATGGATATTTGGCGTCGAAAAAACTTCAGCCGTCGTTCGTGACGTTCCCGCTGGCGTGGCTCGCCACGGCGGCTTCCAGATGACGAGAGAAGTGGCCGTAGTGACTGCGATAGGCGGCGGTCGCAGCCGGATCCGGACGGGTCGAGAGCGCCGGATCGAGATGAACATGCTCGGTGGCCAGGGCCGCGATATCCGCCTGGCCGCCCGCGGCATGGTCCAGCGCCCACAACGCCTGCAAGGCGGCGCCAAAAGCCGCGCCTTCCGCTTGCGTGGGCACGTCCACCGGCAATTCGAACACGTCAGCCACCATTTGTCGCCACGCAGCGCTGTGGCTGCCGCCGCCGGTGAGGCGGATGGCGTCGAAATGCAGGCCCGCGGCGCACAGCGCGTCATAGCCATGGCGCAGCGCATAGGTCGCCCCTTCCATCGCGGCGCGGTAGAGGTTGGCGCGGTTGAGGTTGGCCGTGTCCATGCCGTGCAGGCTGGCGCGGGCGTGCGGCAGGTCGGGCGTGCGCTCGCCGTTGAAGAACGGCAGCATCACCAGGCCGTCGGCGCCCGGCGTGGTGCCGGCCAGCACCTTGTCGCCATCACGGCTTTCGAAGCCGAAGGCGCGCGCCACGTTTTCCGTGGCCACGGTGCAGTTCATGGTGCAGATCAGCGGCAACCAGCCACCAGTGGACGAGCAGAACGCAGCCCAGCTGCCGTTATCGTCCACCACCGGGTGATCGGCGTGCGCGAACAGCGTGCCCGAGGTGCCCAGGCTCATGCTCAACACGCCGGAGGCCACGTTGCCGGTGCCGATCGCGGCCATCATGTTGTCGCCACCGCCGGCCGAGACGCGTACGCCGTGCGGCAGGCACAGCTCATCGGCAATCGCGTCGGAAATGGGGAAACTGGCATCCGCCTCCACCAGCGGCGGCAGGCAGGCGGCCAGGTCGCGCTGCGCATCCGTGGCGGCCAGCAGCTCCGGCGACCACTGGCGCGTGCGCACATCCAGCCAGCCCGTGCCCGAGGCGTCGCCGTATTCCATCCAGCGCTCGCCGGTCAGCCAGAAATTCACGTAGTCGTGCGGCAGCATGACGCTCGCCAGCTGCCGGTACACCTCAGGCCGGTGCTTGCGCGTCCACGGCAGTTTCGAGGCGGTATAACCGGCCAGGATCGGGTTGCCGGCCAGCGCCACGGCGCGCAACGGGCCGCCCACGGCGTCCATGATCTCGTCGCACTCGGCCTGGGTGCTGGTATCGCACCACAGCTTGGCCGGCGCCAGCACCTGGCCGGCGGCGTCCACCGGCACGAAGCCGTGCTGCTGACCGGACACGCCCAACGCCACCACGCGGGCGCGCAGGGCCGGGTCCAGCTTGGCGAAACAGCTGCGGATCGCGTCGATCCACCACTGCGCTTCCTGCTCGCGGCTGCCATCGTCCTGCGCCACCAGTTCCAGCGCATGGCTGTGCGTGGCCAGCACCTCGTGCGCCACCGAATCGTACGCAACGAGCTTGACGCTCTGGGTGCCTACATCAAGTCCAACGACCAAGCTCATTGCAGTTCTCGCGGGTTAGGGTGTTAGCGCTAACATTCATCTAAACAAAAAAATGCCCGTCTGGCAATATGCCCCCAGATTCAACGCCCGCAGGCGGAAAAGGACGCAACCACGGACTTTACCCCACCCGGCGGAAATTGCATGCCGCAACGCAAAATCCGGCCCTGTATCCCGCATCCGCCGGTGCGCCGCGTCGTGGTGATTCCGGGACGCTGCGGCTATCATGCCGGCACGGGCCTGTAGCTCAATGGTTAGAGCAGGGGACTCATCGAAATGGTGCCGCCACGGCGTAATCCGTGGATGGAATCGGGATGAATTCAGGGAAACCTCAGCGGCGCGCAACGCGGCCGGTGGCAACCCTGAGCCAAGCCGCCGGTACACCGGCGGAAGGTGCAGAGACTACCTGAGGGCTAGAGCGCCCTTGATCACAGGCTCGAGCGTCCCGCACCCCACCTGCCCCATCGGCAGAGGGTGAAGAGATAGTCCGCTCCGGAGGGAAACCCCCGGCACAAGCGAATCCCTTGGTTCCAGGTTCGAGTCCTGGCGGGCCCACCATCTGTCGCTGATGTGGCGTGGTATGCATTCTTCGAAAGTTTGGCGCTCGCGCCAAATTTTGAAGGATTTCTCTCGAAGTTTGGCGCTGCCATCCATAAGAACTGGCTGGCGTGTGTGGGAGAGAATTTCACCGGCTGCCAGTTGCCGACAAGCAGAATCACCTCCGGATTCGGATAGCTCAATTCAATTAGCACGAAAATACAGAAGCCATGCGCTCACCAAAGTGAGTTGAGACAACAGCACCTGGTTGATCTTCTCAGTCAGCACGAATGGCGTCCACTGGAGCGAAGTTGGAGAATAATTGCCGAAAAGACCGCTATAACTCCCACCAAAACACACAACGCGACGCCAACCCACCCAAATAGGAAAAGAACGGTGGATTTAAAGTGAACCGCAACCGCAACGATGGCTGCAAAAAATGGCGCAAGAAATGCCATAAAGAATCCAATACGCCCGGGCTTGTTCATTAATTACCGCCACCGATAAATGATTTGACCGCGTCAGTTATTGACGGGGACGTCCACGTCACCGAGCCGCTGCGCCCCGCCACAACCAAGACCCCAGCCCTGATGCCGTAGCTGCCTTATCTGCCGTAGCTGCCGACCACGGCAGATGCACCTATATCTTTTCCGCCATTGTAGTTAGTACATGTAGCGAACAGCCCGTCCAACCGCTTCAACGCACGGTTCACCCGCTCACCGATCGGCAACAACGAATGCGCCGCTGGCACGACACGAAGTCGT
>DATJCF010000040.1:0-12799 GCA_035514935.1 Rhodanobacter sp.
ATCACCGGCACGTTGTCGTGGCCGATATCAGGAACTTTTACTTCGATGGTGTTGGCCATGGTTTTTCCTCGGGAGTTGCGGGCTGGCGGAGTGTGGCGCCGGCCACGGGATTCAGGAGACAGGGATAGCGCGTTGGGGCCGGCGCAACTGCACGTCGCGCTGCGGCAGGGGAATCGTTATGCCGTGCGCCAACAGGGCATCATGCAGCGCCCAGTTGTAAGCGGCCAGCGCGGCGCCCGGGCGGCGGGTGGCATCGGCATTCAGCCACACCACCAGCTCGAACTGCAGCGCCCACTCGCCAAAGGCCACCAGCCGTACCTGCGGTGCCTTGTCGCCCTCGGCGTCCAGCGTGAACTTCACTTCGTGCGCAGCCTTGAGCGCGGCCTGCCGCACCGTTTCCTTGTCGCTGGCGTAGGCCACGTGGAACGGAACCTTCAGGCGCCGGAAGCCCTCGCGCACAGTCCAGTTGACCACGCGACCGTTCACGAACTCGGAGTTCGGCACCAGGATGTCGATGTCGTCGTTGGTGGTGATGCGGGTGGCACGGATGTGGATATCGCGCACGCGGCCGTGCACGCCGGAAGCCAGATCGACGAAGTCGCCCACCTTGAGGCTGCGGTCGAACAGCAGCACCACGCCGCAGACGAAGTTGTTGAAGATGGCCTGCAGGCCAAAGCCCAGGCCCACGCCCAGCGCGCCGGCAAACACGGTGAAGCGGGCGATCGGGATGCCGCTGGCATTCAGCGCCAGCAGCACGCCGATCAGCAGCAGCAGGTAGTGCATCAAGCGCCCGAACACGTATACCGAGGACAGGTTGACGTGCTCGTAGCGGCGCGCGTAGCGGCGCAGCAACTGCCGCACCAGCATCGATATGAGCACGCATACGCTGAACAGCAGCACGGCCGCTGTGAGCGATCCGACGGTCAGGTCGAAGCCGCCGCCGCGAAACAGCGGGCGATTCAGCCACTCACTGACCGGCACGACGGCTGGCTCAGCGCGAGTCAGTGCAGCGGCCAGCATGCCGCCCCCGTCACAGCAGCAGGCGGCGGATGTCGGCCAGCTGGTTGGCCACGAACACGGCGAAGCGGGCGGCCAGCGCGCCGTCGATCACGCGGTGGTCGTAGGACAGCGACAGCGGCAGCATCAGCCGCGGCGCGAACTCCTTGCCGTTCCACACCGGCTTCATCGCCGACTTGGACACACCCAGGATGGCCACTTCGGGCGCGTTGACGATCGGCGTGAAATAGGTGCCGCCAATGCCGCCCAGCGAGCTGATCGAGAAGCAGCCGCCGGACATGTCGGCCGGGCCCAGCTTCTTGTCGCGCGCCTTTTTCGAGATCTCGCCCAGTTCGCGCGCCAGCTCCAGCAGGCCCTTCTTGTCGCAGTCGCGGATCACCGGCACCACCAGGCCATCGGGCGTGTCCACCGCGATGCCGATGTGGAAATACTTCTTCAGGATCAGCTTCTCGCCGCTCTCGTCCAGCGAGGCGTTGAACTGCGGGAACGCCTTCAGCGCCGCTACGACCGCCTTGATCTGGAACACCAGTGGGCTGATCTTGGTTTCCTTGTTTTCCGCACCGAGTTGCTTGCGGAACGCCTCCAGTTCGGTGATATCGGCGTCTTCGTGCTGGGTGACGTGCGGGATCATGGCCCAGTTGCGGGCCAGGTTGGCGCCGGAAATCTTCTGGATGCGCGACAGCGGCTTTTCCTCGATCTCGCCGAACTTGGCGAAATCGACCTTCGGCCACGGCAGCAGGCTGAGCCCGTTGCCCGAAGCCGCCGCACCGCCCGCCACCGGCCGCGCGCCGGAGGCCAGTGCGTGTTTCACATAGCCGCTCACGTCGTCGCGCTGGATGCGGCCGCCGCGACCACTGCCCTTGACCTGCGCAATGTCCACGCCCAGCTCACGGGCAAACGCGCGCACCGCCGGACTGGCGTAGGGCGCATCGCCCGGCATCACCACGCTGGCATCCACCGGCGGACGCGCCACCGGCAGGTTGCTGCGGTCGGCTTGCGACGCGGGCGCAGGTGCGGGCGCAGCCGCCACAGGTGCCGGCGCCGGGGCCGGAGCGGCTGCCGGAGCAGCGGGCGCGGCATCGCCGCCCTCGATCATGGCGATCACATCGCCCTCGGAGAGCTCGTCGCCCACCTTCACCTTCAGTTCCTTCACCACGCCGGCGAACGGCGACGGCACTTCCATCGTGGCCTTGTCCGACTCCAGCGTGATCAGGCTCTGATCCTTGGTGACGGTGTCGCCAACCTTTACCAGCACTTCGATCACCGGCACGCCGGAGTGGCCGATGTCCGGCACCAGCGCGGGACGCACGCCGCCGGCGGATGGCGCGGGCGCAGCAGCGGCGGGCGCCTGGGGCGCCTCGGCCTGCTTGGCGGGTGCCGGCGCGGCGGCGGCCTTGGGTGCTTCCTGGGCGGCGGGCGCGGCGCCAGCGCCGTCGGCCTCGATGATGGCGATCACCGCGCCTTCGGAGACTTCGTCGCCCACTTTCAGCTTCACTTCCTTCACCGTGCCGGCGAACGGCGCGGGGACTTCCATCGTGGCCTTGTCCGATTCCAGGGTAATGAGGCTCTGTTCTTTCTCGACGCGGTCGCCGGCCTTGACCAGTACTTCGATGACCGGTACGTCAGCGTGGCCGATGTCGGGAACACGAGCTTCTTTGAGATCGGCCATGAATGGCTCCTGGAAAATAGCGGGGGCAATGGTGCGCCGCCGGAGGGGATCGCGGCGGAAACAAGTGCCAATCATAACGAACAGGCGGGTCTTTCGCCCACTATGCGGCGGAGTATGCGGGTCGTGGGGGACGCTCGGCGGAGACGCACCTGCCCATGGCGGATGCGACGACGCGGGTCACGGATCGACGGCTGGCGTCGACCGCAGGGCGGCGGCGCCCGGGGCTGAAATCACCCGGGGCGCGCCTGGCGGGTAGCGCGTTCTCAGCGGCGCCGGTCGTCGATGTCACCTACCGTGCCATCGATGATGGTCACCGTGGTCAGGTGGTTGCCGCGGCGATATTGCCACTGTTCGCCACGATCGGCGTCGGTGATGACGCGCACCCCACGACCGCGGCGCGGCGTGGCGGGATGGCGTCGGAACTTGCGCGACGGCTTTCCCAGCAGCTCGACCACGCGCATCACGCTGTCGCCGGTGGTGAGGACCTGATTGCCGACGCGCAAGGTGTTGGAGGCGAAAGTCGTCGTGCTGGAGAGGCCGAGCGCGCAGGCGAGTGCCAATGCGAGCGGCAGGGATGTGGTGGGTTTGGGCATGGTCGCTCCCGATGGCGAGGTGGCCCGTGATGGGCGCCGATCAGGCTGGCGCGGTGCGCCACGGGACGGTATCGGCAACCGCTGCATGTACGCGAAGGGGTTTGCCGGCATCGGCGCCAGTGCGGCGCCGGTCGATCAGAAGCCGGCGCCCGGCTGCGCCAGGTAGATCGCCTCCTCCGCCGTCGACGAGCGGCCCAGCACCGCGTTGCGATGGGGGAAACGACCGAAGCGCTCGATGACGTCGCGATGGCGCCGCGCGTAATCGAGAAAGCCCTCGAACGACGCCCGCTGCTCCGGACCGGACTCGGCGCAGAGCGCCTCGAACAGCGCCACCGAGCGGTGCTGCACGGCGAGATCCTCGGCGTGTTCCAACGGAAGGTAGGCGAACACGCGCTGCAGCGGCGGCAGGGCCTGATCGTCGCCGCGTTCGATGCCCGCCAGCGCCAGTGACAAAGCCTTCGGGTCGTGCGCCCAGGCCCGGGCATCGTTGCGGTGGAGGTTGCGGCTGAACTGGTCGAGCAGGATCAGCAGCGCCAGCCAGCCCAGCGGCGTCCGCGTCCAGCCATCGAGCTCACCGTCGGCCGCGGCGGTGGCGACGGCACCGAAACGGGTGCGGATCTGCGCATCGAAGGCGGCGTCGGCGGCAAACCAGTGCGCGGCGCTTTCCTCGGCAAACCAGAAGGCAAGCACGGCCTCGGCGGTCGGCGACATGGGATCTTCCTTCAATGGCGCGCGGTGCCACCCAGGCCATGCATGTCCAGGTGGATGCCGTGCAGGCGCGGCAGTTGCCGGCGCAGCACCAGCGCCACGTCGGCAGGGGCGGTGGCAATGGTGGCGCGTTCGAACAGGTGCAGCAAGCGCACTTCGTACTGCCCCAGTGCGTGGATCCAGTCGTTGTCCGTGCGCGAGGCATTGTTGGGCATGCCCGCCGCCCACTGCGCTCGCAGCGTGCCGCGCAAGGTGCCACGCTGCCGGGATGGTTCGCCGGTCCTGCGCTGTTGTGCCTGCAGGTCGGCGACCACCAGCATCAGCGTCTGGGCGTTTTCGTTCAGCACGCTGCGCAACCCCGGCTCGCGCGCGGCGGTGGCGGCACGGCGGTACAGCCGGCACAGGTCGATGCTGTGCTGGATCAGGGGTTCGTAGATGGAACGGGGAGCGAACAGCGCCACAATCGGCTCCAGCGGGTGATGAAGCGAGATGACGCGTCATCCTCGTCGCTCACCGCTTAGGGAGCCCTGAACGGCGATCAGGCAGTCACTGCCCGATGTGCAGCAGGTTCAGCGGCTGGTCGTTGCTGCCACGCACGCCCTGCTGCAGGTCGGCCAAGCGGCTGATCGCGGGACACAGGGCGGCGATCTGCGGTTGCAGCGCCTGCATCCGCTGTTCCAGTCGTGGCCGCAGGCCGCTGGCCAGCCCGGTGGCCTGGTCGCGCAGCGCCGCCGCCGTCTGCAGATCACCCCGCATCGCCGCGTCGAGCGCCTGCTGGCCGAGGTCGTTGGCCAGCAACGGCAGCACGTCGGCGGCGATCTGGTTGGCGTACTGGTCGATGACGTCGCTCTGCCAGTCGTGGGTGCTGTTGCTGGCGGCGATGCGCTGCTTGAAGGTGGCGGCATGGCTGGCCAGGCGACGATCGAGCTCGGCCCGGGTGTCGGCGCCGAGACTCATGCCCCGGGTCTCCTCTTTCAGCGCCCGCACCGCCAGATCCAGCCCGTGCTGTGCCACCGTGCGCACGCGCGGCGCCAGCGCGCGCAACTCCCGCTCGAACAGGGTCAGGCGATCCTGCTGCTCAGCGTTCAGGGGTACCGCGGTGCCGTCGGTACGCAACGCCCCCTGCTGCATTTCAACGTGGAACGGGGCCGGTGACGGCCGGTCGAACAGGATGCTCGAAGGCTTCAGGGTGACGTCGTAACTGCTGCTGGCGTGGCAGGTGGCCGCCCATTCCTGCGCCGACAGCGAGGTGGCCGTCAACGTTGTGCACAGCAAGGCAAGCAGGCGAAGGCGCATCGGATGGATCCCTGGAAAACGTTCATCACCCATAGCGGCCGGCGCACCAATCCCTGCTGAATGCGCCCGCTGGCACACGCCCATCAGCGCCGGCGCATGAACCGGGCACGCACGTCCGGCCGACCCAGCCGCCACGCCAGCCACAGCAGCACTGGCACGGCGACGGCCTTCATCCCCAGCGCCAGCAGGTAACTGTGCGGAAGCTGCGCCACCATCAGCGACACGGCGGTGTCCGCCGGAAACAGTGTCCGCATCGCCGAAGCCAGCAGCACGCCGCTGGCCAGCGCCCACGCCGCCAGCAGCACGGCTGCGACGCGCAGGGCGGAACGCGCCCAGGCCTGGCGCAGGATCACGCCCGCGCACAGCACGATGATGACGAACGCGACCAGCAGGTAGGCCGCATCCCAGGCCAGCATGCGCTGCAGCGCCGGCACGTGGCCGGTGTCGCCCGTGGGCCAGCGTTGCAACTCACCCCAGACGGCGCTGCCATGGTTGATGTATTGCACGCCGCCGATCGCGGCGAACAGCAACAGCAGCCAGGTCACCACACGCCATGCCGCCAACCCGCGTCCGGGCGCCACCCGGCCTTCGGCGCGAAGCAGCAGCGGCATCAGCCTGCCGCCTTCGACGCGGCGAGGTCGGCCAGCACCTGGGCGGAATTCTTCTCCGGGTCGACGTCCTCATAGACCTTGGACACCTTGCCCCGCGGGTCGATCAGGAAGGTGGTGCGCCGTGCGTAATGCGAGTCGCCGCGGGATGCCAGTACGCCATAGGCGGCGGCGACGGTGGTGTCCGCGTCGGACAGCAACGGGAAGGGCACGTGGTATTTGCGCGCAAACTCGGCATGCGATTTCACGTCGTCGAGGCTGATGCCCACCACCCTGGCGCCAGCCGTGCGCAGCTTGGCGATGTCGTCGCGGAAGGTGCAGACCTCGGTGGTGCAGCCGGGGGTGAAGTCCTTCGGGTAGAAATACAGCACCAGCCATTGGCCGTGGAAATCGGACGGCTGCAGCCAGTGGCCGTTCTGATCCTGCAAATGGAAGGCCGGCGCGACCTGCCCCACCTGTGGTCCCGCTGCCCACGCCGGGGCCACCAGACCGAACAACAAGGCCACGACAAGCAAACAGGAAATGCGACGCATGGGCGGACTCTCCATGGATGACGGGAAAAAGCGGCAGTCCGCAGTTTACGCGTAGAAACGAGGAAGGGCGCCACCCGCGCCCCTCCTTTTTCATCCCGCCTGTCGCCCCCCTCTCAGCGTCGCGTGATGGTGAACTTGCCCACCGACACGCCGAGGTTGACGCCCTCGCCCGTGCCCGCCAATGCCAGGGACGTGGTGCCCTTGGTCAGCACCTGCGCACCCGAGCTTTTCACCACGCCCGCCTCGGCGCCGAGTTGGGCGTAATCGCCGAACACATCGGAAATATCGTGCACATCGCTGATCTCGCCCTTGCCGTTGTTGATGCGGTACTTGCCGGCGGTGAGGCCACCGCCGACCACCTCGATTTTCACATTGGCTTTCTGGCCGTTTTCGCAGGTGATGGTGCCGGTACCCTCGGCGTGCTTGTAGATCAGGGACCAGCCGGAGAGGTTGTAGACCAGATGGCAGTCCACCTTAGCATCGGTCGCCTGGGCCTGGCCGACCGGCATCATCGTCGCCGCACCCGCGCAGGCCAACACGAGTGCCGCCAGTCCAAAAGTACGCTTGATCATGGTCATCTCCTTGAGAGGTGGGAGGGCGAAGCGTGTACATCACCGCGTGATGCGAACGTGCAGGAAAGCCGGCCGGACAACCGCGCAATGAACGCTACCCACGCCGCGCCGAAAACATGATTGCAGCGGCAATCGCGGCGGTTTGTGTTTCTGCCGACAGGACTCCTAGACTCGTTGTGTCCGATATCGAACAGCGCCAAGGAGCAACCATGGTCAAGTATTCGCTGGTGGGTTACGACGGCTCCGATGCGTCACGCCGCGCTTTCCAGTTCGCCATCGACCTGGCCCGCTGCAACCATGGCCGCGTCCGCGTGGTATCGGTGCTGCAGGTCACCGAGGGTGGCGCCGATGTGTCGGCCTTGTTGATGGCCGACTCGGGCACCCAGCGCGCGCGCGAGTTGCTGGACGAACTGACCGCCATCGTGCCCGACGCCAACGAACTGGTCGACGTGGAGCTGACCTACGGCAGCCCCGGCGACGTGCTGCTGAGCCAGATCGAACAACACGGCGTGGATCACCTGGTGATCGGCCACACCGAGCGTGGCGCGCTGGCGCGCTGGCTGCTGGGGTCGGTCTCCAGCAACGTGCTGGCCAAGGCGCACGTACCGGTCACCGTGGTGCGCTGAAGCGGTTCGCCGCGCGGCCGGCAAGTCGGGTGGCGTTAATCCGCCGGCACCCACACGACCTATCCTGTCTCATCCCTTCGTCATGTGGCCGAGCGCAGGATGCCGTCACATCCGATGACTCACAGGAATCGCGTTGACCTATACCACCGCCCTGCCCTGGACCCTCGAAAGCCTGGACCTCGGTCGCATCGACATTGCCCGCATCCGCCACAACGAGGATCTGTTTTTCCTGCTGTGCAGCTCGTCCTTCGTCGAAAGCGGCTCGGAGCTGTACGCGCAGAATCTCGTCGACCACTTCGCCGACGACGCCGAGTTGCAGGCCTGGCTGATCGAACACTGGAAACATGAAGAGCTGCAGCACGGCCGCGCGCTGGCCGCGTATGTGCGCGCCGTGTGGCCGGAGTTCGACTGGGACGCGGCGTTCGCCACGTTCTGGCACGACTACGGCGCGGTGTGCACCGCCGAACAGCTGGAGCCGTGTCGCGGGCTGGAGCTGGCCGCGCGCTGCGTGGTGGAAACCGGTACCGCCAGCCTTTACCGCGCCCTGCACGACATCACCGACGAGCCGGTGCTGAAGGAACTCACCGGCTACATCAAGAGTGATGAAGTGCTCCACTACAAGCACTTCTACCGCCATTACCTGCTGTACCGGGAACGCGGGGACTTCGGCCGCTACAAGGTTTTCCGGGCGATTCTGCGGCGGGTGCGCGAGATCAAGAGCGAGGACAGCGATATCGCCCTTCGCCACGTGTTCAACCAGTGCTACCCGCACCTGCGCGAGAACGAGGCGGAGTTCCGCCGCGTCAGCGATCGGGCGCAGGGCCTGCTGCGCCGACACATTCCCGCGGAAATGACGGTGAAGATGCTGATCAAGCCACTCGACCTGTCACCGTGGATGCAGAAGGTCATGGCCCGCCCGCTGGCGCGCATCACCGAGAAACTGTTCCTGCACTGAGCCGGCGCACGCTATCGCTGCCGCGTCGCGCTACTTCTTTTTCGGCTTGTCCAGCTTCTGCCACTTCGCGGGATCGAAACCGCCGACCTCGTACAGCAGCGTCTCCTTCTTCTCGCCATCGGCCACGGTGACGTCCATGGTGATTTTCGACGCGCCGCTCAGCAGGGTGAGGAATTGCTTGTCATCGCGGATCATCAGCGCCGGCTCGCCGCTGGGCGGCGCAAACGCCTTGATCCCCACCGGCTTGCCGTCGACGGTCGCCTTGATGGTGCAATTGCCGCGACAAACGAAGCCCGCGCCCGAGCCGAACAGGAACACGCTCTGGCCCCAGTCGGTATGCCGCCGCAGGATCAGGCGCACGCTGTCGTTGCCACCGGGCTTGCTGCTCTGGATGGTGGCGGTCGACTGGGTGCCGCCCTGCATCGGCGAAACCTGATACAGCCACAGCCCCGCCAGGCGGTTTTTCTCGCTGGTTTCGTGATAGCGCTTCTCGATATCCGGCAAGGTCTTCTGCACTTCCGCGGCGGCGGCGCTCTGCGGGAAACGGCGCACGATGTCCTGGCCCATCGACACCGCCATCTGGTCGTTGCCGATGCGCACCAGCTGGCGATACGTGTCGAGATTGGTGGCTGCCGCCTGCGCTTTCGCGGCGGCCTGCTGCTGCTCCGCGCTCGGCGCCGGCGCACCGCCACCGGAACAACCGGCAAGCATCACCAGCCCACAAGGAAGTGTGGCCAGGGCCAGGCGAAAAATCGTCAGTCGGATCATCGGCAAAGGCTCGCAGGGACAAAGCCTTTAGCTTGAATCGTCCACCGTTGTGGTGCAACCGCAGCGGCGGCGCGGGTGCGGTCACGCCCGCAACGGTGCATTCGTATCGAGCGGCTCCACGTCGGTGATCTGGTCGAACCACACCCGGCGGCGCCAGTCCGACAGATTCAGGTGCTCCAGCTCCACCACGCCATTGACGCCCTCCTTGCCGGTGCCGTCGTAGAACATCTGCACGGTGGGACGGGCGCACACCACGCCTTCGCAATGCCGGCCATCGACCAGATGCAGGCGGACGCGTGCGCCATCGGACAATGCCTGCACCAGCGTCTCGAAGCGCTGGATATCCCGTGGCTCGGTGTAGACGTGCGCGGCTTGCCTGGTCATGGATGCATCCGTCGAAACGCGTTGCCGCCACGCTAAACGCCGTGGCGGCAACGCGGTGTCAACGCGCGGACGCGGTCACCCCCGGAAAGCAAAAGCCCCTCCGGCAAAGCCGGAAGGGCTTTCGAATGCATCGCAAAAACGGGTTATTTGCCGTTGACGTCCACTGTCGTCGCCGGCAGTTTCACCGCCACGCTGGCCTGCGGATCGAGCGCGGACTTGGCCACGGTCACCTGATACTCGCCGCTGGCGATTTTCCAGGTCTTGTCCTTGCCCTGATACATCGCCAGCAGGCGAGGATCGACCTTGACGCTGACCTTGCGGCTTTCACCCGGCTTCAGCGCCAGCTTCTGGAACGCGCCCAGACGCTTGGGCGCTTCCCACAGGCCCTTCGGCGACGCGACGTAAACCTGCGCCACGTCCTTGCCGGCCACGGCGCCGGTGTTCCTGATCGTGAAGCTCACCGTCAATTGGCCATCTGCCCAATGGGCAGCCAGGCCGTCGTAGCTGAAGCTGGTATACGACAAGCCATAGCCGAACGGGAACAGCGGCTTCAGGCCTTTCAGGTCGAACCACTTGTAGCCCACGGCCGCGCCTTCGCTGTAATTGACGTCGAAACGCAGCTCCGGCTTCCTCGGGTCGCCATCGAGCACCGGACGCGGCAGCTGCTGCTCCGAGGCCGGGAAGGTGATCGGCAGATGGCCCGACGGATTCACTTCACCGAACAGCACCCGGCCGATGGCTTCGCCGCCGCGGGTGCCCGGATACCACGCCTCCAGCACCGCGCCGACGTCCTTCAGCCACGGCATCAGCACCGCGCCGCCGGTTTCCAGCACCACGGCCGTATGCGGATTGGCCTTGGCCACTGCGGCGATCAGCGCGTCCTGGTGGTCGGGCAGCGACAGGTTGGGCACGTCCAGCGCTTCGGCCGTCCACTGGTGGGCGAACACGATGACCAGATCGCTGGCCGCCGCCAGCCGCGCGGCGGCGGCGGGGTCGGAACCGTCATTGAACGTCACCTTGGCGTTGCCCGCGCGGGCCTGGATCGCCTTCAGCGGCGACGACGGGAAGTACACCGTGGGGCCGGGGAATGAATCCGGGCCCAGCCCCTTCACCGCCATGCCGCCCACCGGGTAGACCTGCGACGAACCACCGCCGGAAAGCACGCCCACGTCGGCGTGGGAGCCGATGACGGCGATCTTCTTCAGGCCCGTCTTGATCGGCAGCATCGCGTTGTCGTTCTTCAGCAGCACCATGCCTTCTTCGGCATCGTTCTGCGTGACCTTGGCATGGGCGGCGAAATCGATGTTGTTCCTGGGGCCGGTGACCGGATCGTCGATCAGCTTGTGCTCGAACATGGCGTACAGGACGCGGCCAGCCATGTCGTCAAGACGCTTCTGCGGCACCCAGCCATTGGCCACCGCCTCGCCCAGCGCGTCGCCGAAATAGCGCGACTTGTCAAACGGCACGCCGGACTGCTGGTCCAGACCGTTGTTGGCCGCCTGGACCGTGCTGTGGGTCGCACCCCAGTCGGACATCACGAAGCCCTTGAAGCCCCAGTCGCCCTTCAGCACTTCGTTCAGCAGGTACGGATTTTCGCAGGCATAGATGCCGTCGAGCCGGTTGTAGGAGCACATCACCGAACCGGGGTTGCCCACTTCGTTGGCGATCTGGAACGCCAGCAGATCCGACATGCGTGCCGCCGCATCGTCGATCTCGACGTTGAGGAAGTTGCGGCCGGTCTCCTGATCGTTCAGCGCGTAATGCTTCAGCGTCGAGATGATGTGGTTCGACTGGATGCCCTTGATCTGCGCGCCGACGATGGTGCCGGCGAGCAGCGGATCTTCACCGCCGTATTCAAAGTTGCGCCCGTTGCGCGGTTCGCGCACCAGGTTGACGCCACCGGCCAGCATCTCGTTGAAGCCGGACGAACGCGCCTCGGCGCCGATCATCGCGCCGCCGGCAAAGCCGACCTCGGGGCTCCAGGTGGCCGCGGTGTTCATGCCCGAGGGCAGCGAGGTGCGCTCGCGCACGTTCGGGCCGCGCTGCGACGCCACGCCCACACCGGCATCGGTCTGCCACTGGTCGGGAATGCCCAGGCGCGGGATGCCGTAGACGAAACCCGCGGACTGGTGCAGCGATTCCTTCGGCCGCTTGTAATGTTTGCCGTCCAGGTCGGTGCCGAAATACCCCATCACCAGGCGCAGCTTTTCCTCCTGGGTCATTTCCTTGAGGACCAGCTGGGTGCGTTCGGCGGCGCCCAGGTGGGTGTTCATCCACGGCTTGCCGGCGAGTTCCTGTCGCGTCGGCGCGGGCGCCGATTCCTGTGCAAACGCGGGCGATGCCATCAGGCCGCCGAGCGCGCACGCGGCGATCAAGCCGATTTTCCTGGGTACCGTCATGTTTCGTCCTCGGGTTGCGTTGGGCGACGCGCCAGCCGGATGCCACGAGGGTTGTGCCAGGCGGGAACGTCGATGGGGAAGGAGCGTTTTGCGCTCGGTCGGGTGTCCGGAAGTTGCTGATTCCGGGCCGGGACACCGCCGATTCATCACCCCTTCAGAACCGCCCTACAGTAGTTGGAGCACGGTTCGGATGTCCAGACGACGGCGATGGCTCGGCGGCCGCTCGGGGCGCCTGCCGCGCGGGCGCGAATCAGGCATGCTGTGATGCAGTGCGGCATGCTTTCGCACACGGCCGGCACGCCGGCCACCCACCCTGTCGCCCCTTGCGGAGCCTTCATGATCGTCGTCCACCATCTCAACAACTCGCGCTCGCAACGCATCCTGTGGCTGCTGGAGGAGTTGGGGGTGCCGTACGAGATCAAGCGCTACCAGCGCGACCCGAAAACCATGCTGGCGCCGCCCGAACTGCGCGCGGTGCATCCGCTGGGCAAATCGCCGGTGATCACCGATGGCGCGTTGACCCTGGCCGAATCGGGCGCCATCGTCGAATACCTGGCCGATCGCCACGGCGCCGGCGTGCTGATTCCCGCGCACGGCACGCCCGAGCGCCTGCGCTGCAACTACTGGCTGCACTACGCCGAAGGTTCGGCGATGCCGCCGTTGCTGCTGAA